>JBEIKF010000184.1:0-4419 GCA_040379905.1 Crocinitomicaceae bacterium | reverse complement strand
GATAAGATTCCTTCGATTCCACATTCTGGAAAAGAGCAACTTCTCGATTTTTTGAACCCTCAAAGTGAACCACAACAAGCATTGAAATTGACTGACTCAGAAATTGTTAGCCGTGAAGTTTATACGAAAAAAGGTAAAAATGGACTAATGGTTCGAAAAATGGTGGGTTTAAAAACAAACAAAGAGCAAACCGGACTATTCCCAAAATATGTGGTTTTGTTCACCGATTTTAGTTCCGGTCGCGCCGAACCTATGAATCAGGAGATAACATTATGTGCAGATAATACAAGTATGGAAAACACGCTTCAATCCCTTCGAGATGAATATGTAAAGGGAGGGTGGAATAAAGTTAATTAAAATGGCAAGAACGATAAAAATTACATTTAAGGGAAAAACTTATGAGCCCTCGATTCAGGCGTTGAATCGCGATAAATTATACGGTTTCATTGAAAACATGATCGAAGACGATAAAGGTCAATCATGTTTTGAGGGAAGCTTGTTGGATGATGGTCAAACTTTAATTGGTAAAGGTTGTTCGGCGATAAAAGTATTGGATGAGAAAGGTTTGGAAGTCGATAAGAAAGAATTAAAAGCAGTTGATCTTAATGGAAAACCGTTGAATGAAGTCTTGTCTGTTTTTGAAACAGGGATCACTTTGAAGGAAGGGGTAATGGACGATTTATTCGATTTGGAAGTCGATTCAGCCTATGACTTTAATTGGTCCGATGAAACTATGAAAGCTGCGTTTTTAAATGAGATAAAGGGTAAGGTTTTCACCTTTGAGTTTAATTATAGAACAGACTATGAAGGTGCAGATGCAGTTTTAATCTCAAATTCTGAAGGAGTATTCATCTTAAGCGGCAGAAAACTTGAGTTCGAGTTTCTTAGTAATAAGAATCAAACAATTCTTGCTATTCCAGAATTAGAAGAAGAAAAAGAAGAAGATCAAGAAATGGATTTTTCCATGTTTTAACTGAAATAGATGAAGAGGTATATCAATTTAATGGATGAAAAGGGCAGAGATGCTAAGCTCTTGTTTGCGGGGAAACCTAAAACCAAAAGCGTTTTTTACGTTACAGCTAAAGGAAGCAAGACAGAATCAACACGTGTTTTAAAAACCACCCTTGCAGGATGTTATGATGGAATGCTTGCTAGTTATGGTTCCAACGAAAAAATTGCGGAAGCGCTCATATCTGATAATCCAGAGGTAGATTTGAAACGAACGGGTATGAAAATTTCAGGAACATCAAGATTGTATATTAACAATAAGTTGAAACCTGCCTTTCGTGTTAGTATTCGAGAAATAATTCGCAACACGCAGGGCGAAAAAATGGAAGAGCGAAGACTACAGGAGAATGAATCCAACATTACGGATGAAATCCCATTGATGATGGGGCAACTTTTCAAGAAATCCGATTTTTATAATAAGGTCGTTTTTGAGAAAAAATACCAGCTTTTTCATGTCAATGGATTGACTTTCGAGTTTCTCTTTGATATTGCAAAAAAACTAAATGAAGAAAATTCTTTAATGATGGTTGGTGCTGGTAAAAATGGGAAAGAGCCACTTGTTTTTCAAGACGGAGGTAAAAAATACAGGGGATTTTTGGAAGGTCGAATCAAAGGGGATCAATATTTATTGATTCTGCACTTAAGTAATTTGGAGTTGAAGGATATTGAATAAACTACCATTTTAATTGAAAACCAATATTGAAATTATAGTACCAATTATCAATAGGCAGGGGTCTGTATGAATCAAAGTTATGGTCGTAATGTACCTGAATCGATAAATGCTTAGTCACCGCCATAAATAAGTTTAAATCAATAAACCATCTTGGATTTAGAAAATGGTTGAAACGATCATTCATTGGAAACTGAACAAAGCTACTCGCACTTAAGTCGATTCCTTCTTTAAGTTGAACAGCTGTTTTTGCTGTGAGATTTAATCGAGGAATATATCGGTAAACTATTTCAAGCGAATCTTGAGCAAATGCAAATGCGGAAACAGACGGATTCCATTTTTCGTATTCATAAAATAAACCAATTCCCGCGTAAAGATCATCCTTTCTGCTTTCCCAAAAACGGAAGCGAGCGTTGCAACCGGCTAAGGCTCGGTTTTGTAATCCCCATACACCATTCCATTGGTATTGAATGAAATAATCAGGATAAACGAGTCTTTTATCGTTGTCCCTTAATCTCATTTGGAAATATCCATTGTTTTCCAAAATAGATGAACCATTAAAAGATGCATCTGTTTGTGCAAGTGATATCCAGACTAAATTTTTCTTTTTTAGAAAAAAATCATTTTCCAATTGACTTGAAAATTCCAATAGATTTCGTTTCTGTTTGTCCAGGTTAAAACCGAAATTAACGCTGAAAAGATTTCGTCGAAATGTTGAATCCTGACCATTTTCGCGATCAATATTTAAAACTTGACTGGTTGACCAATTGAAAAATGCAGAAACAATTAAAAGACAGAGAAGGAATTTCATTTTAAAAAGCATAATTACCAAATTTTAGCAATCTTTTTTGATGAGTTGCGCATTGGACGATTTTCTTCGACACTAAACGCGTTGAAAAACTCAGGGCAGTTTTTAAGAGGTCCATTTACACGATACATTCCAGGTGAGTGGGGGTCGTTTGCAATTCGATTTTTCATTTCTTCATCCGTATATTTGATTTTCCAAAGTTGCGCGTATGCTATAAAAAATCGCTGAGCAGGGGTGAATCCTTCTCGCATCTCATTCTTTTTGAATTCATCTGTTCTTGAATATGCATAATATGCCATAGTCAAACCTCCAAGATCTGCGATATTCTCACCCATTGTTAAATCTGGGTTAACGCAATTTCCTTCTAATGGACAAAAAGCGGAATATGTCTCGCCTAATATTTTTGTTTTTTCTTCAAATAGTGTTCGATCTTCATCTGTCCACCAATTCTTGAACGTTCCGTCCGCGGCAAATTTTGACCCCATGTCATCAAATCCATGAGTGAATTCATGACCGATAACCATACCGATACGGCCATAGTTTACAGCATCTTCTGCCTTTTCATCAAAAAAAGGTGGCTGCATAATTCCTGCAGGAAAAGCTATTTCGTTCAAAAGAGGGTGGTAGTATGCGTTAACCATATGTGCGGGCATGCCCCATTTTTCTTTATCAATAGGTTTGCTTAGTTCTTCAAAATTCTTTTTGACAGCGTATCGATTTACTTCCTTTATGTTATCTAAATATGTGTTAGCAGCAAAATTGAGTTTTGAAAAGTCTTCCCATTTACTCGGAAAACCAAGTTTGCGACCAATGGAATTAAGTTTATTTAATGCCTCTTTCTTAGTCGTTTCACTCATCCATTCTAAATTCTTTATTCGATTTTGAAATACAATCAAAAGGTTATCAACCATCAAATTGACACGGTCTTGCGCTTCTTTTGAAAAATGTTTATCAACAAAAGCTTTTCCAAGTAATTCGGCGAACTCCATATCAGTAATTTCATCTATCGCACTTTCATTGAGTGGTTTCATCGTCTTTTTTCCACTCAACTTTTTCCCATAAAATTCAAAATTTAGATCCACAAATTTCTGATCCAAATGTTTGGCATAATGTCTAATTACTTTCCATGAAAGGTAATGTTTCCAAGTATGCATATCGCTTGTTTCGACCATTTCAGCAATGGTCCGCACAAATGTTGGATTATCTACAACGATTGAGTCTGGAGTAGCACATCCTACAAGATTTAAATAATATCGAAAATCAAAAGTTCCCGTCATAGAGGTGATTTCACGTAAACTCTTTTTGTTGTAGACTTTCTCTGGAATTCTCATTTCTGACTTGGATAACATAACTGATGCCAATTTTTTCTCGAAGACAATAACATGCTGAGCGATGTCATTTGCTTGTTTTTGGGTTTTTCCAATGACTTCAAAGCATCGAGCGATATGTTGTTCATATTCGTTCAATAAATCTTTTTTCTTTTCATCTGTATAGTAATCCTTATTTGGAAGACCTAATCCTCCCTGACTGAGGTAAGCGATATTGTTAGAAACGTTTTTCAAATCTTGTCCAATTCCAAATCCAAAAATCGAATTAATCCCGTCTTTGTGTTGTTCAGCGATAATTTCCACCAAGAAATCTTTTCTATTTATTTCTTGTATTCGCAATAATTCAGCTTCAATTCCTTTTGTTCCAATGGCATTTCTTTCGGCCATATTGATGTAGGATGAATAGTAATCTCCTAATAGTTGATTTTGAGAACCCTTTACTCCTGGATTATTTTTGGCGTTTTCAAGAATTTCAATAAGTTTCTTTTTATTCGAAAGGTCTAATTCATTAAAACTCCCCCAACGAGACTCAGTGCTTGGAATTTGTGTTTTTTTCACCCAATTTCCATTTGCGAATTGGAAAAAATCTTCTTGAGGTTTTACAT
>JBEIKF010000183.1:0-4441 GCA_040379905.1 Crocinitomicaceae bacterium | reverse complement strand
CCCGAATACTGGTGCTATTAATCATCATCCAATTATCAAGAAATGGAAAGTATTCTAAAAGTTGAAAGATTGTGCCACAACGATTAATTACATTTTCTTCAAAAAAATTGAAAAGTGTAATATTAAGTATAGCTCGCAGAATTACAAATCCAGCGGAGTGGTGAATTGATAAACCATTAAAATGGTTGGGGGAATGCGTGGTTGTCCTCCTAGGTGTCGGATTAATCCGACACCTAGGAGCAGGTTAATGGGAATTTCACAATCGTTTCAACGATTTATTCATCATTCAATTTCACATCCTCAAACCCTTGTAATTCCACGAATTTTATGTATTCGATTTCGAACGTTCGTTTTTGATGGTGTTGTTTTTGGTCGCGAATATATCGGTACACATTATCCACCGCCGAATGCGAAACGCCAAACGCATCAAATCCACGTTGCCAAATGAATTTTTCGGGAATTAAATTATTGCTGTTGACAAAATGGGAGCTGCTCCCTTTGATTTGTTTGATAATATCCGTGATTGATTTTTGAGGGTTGATTCCAAATAAACAATGAACATGGTCGGGCATTCCATTGACAATGCTTACCATGCAACCCATTTTTTTCAATTCCTCTTTTAGAAAATCAAATAATTTTTGTTCCATTAATGGATGAATTAACGGCATTCTGTTTTTTGTTGACCAAACGGCATGAACCCAAATTTTTGAATACGATTTTGACATTTTTATAAATTTCCCTTTTGAAGTTACGAAATAAAAAGATTATTTACTAATCATTATTTTTGGTTATTTATTCGTATATTTAATTGGGGTTCATTTATATTGAGAAATTGTTTTTCAGGTTTTCATTCCCAAACCATCCAATGTTCTTTCACTTTACTTGCCAATCAAAAAGTAAAATTTGGTAATTTTTAGCTCGTTATTAATACAAAAATGAATGTTTTTATCTCTTACATAAGATATATTTAATTATATTTGTATCTCAAAAAAGATATAAATGAAAGATGTTTTCAAAAAAATAATCGTTGAAAGACAAGAATGGCTGAAAAAAATCAAGCTCATCAAACGGGAGATAACAATTGAAAACGAAGCAAATTATGGATTTACCGGTTTGAGACGTGCTGGAAAATCCTATTATTTATATCAGATTATTCAAGAAAAATTTAGCAAGGAGAATTACGAGCGCTTGTTATTAATCAATTTTGAAGATGAACGCTTATTGGAGGTAACGCATCATGACTTGCAACATATTCTCGATGCCTATTTTGAATTATTTGAATTAGAGCCTATTATCTTTTTCGACGAAATTCAAAATGTGCCTCATTGGCAAAAGTTTGTTCGTCGTTTGGCAGATGAAGGTCGGAGAATTTATGTGACTGGAAGCAATGCGGAAATGTTGAGTCATGAAATTGCAACTACATTGGGTGGTCGTTTTATCAATAAAGAAATTTTGCCGCTTTCGTTTCGCGAATATTTATCCTTTAAAGAAATTAAAGTGACTTCCAAAACCAAATACTCTTCCGAACGCTACAAATTTATAAAGGAATATGAGGAGTATTTGCATTTCGGTGGTTTTCCAGAGCTGCTGCAAATGAAAGATAAACGTGAATTTCTCTCAAGTGTTTATCAGAAACTTTTTTATGGCGACCTCATCGCAAGATATAAGGTTTCCAATGTTGTTACCCTGAAATTGATGGTGAAGAAATTGGCAGAAAGTGTCAACAATGAAACTTCTGTCAATCGTATAAAAAATCTAATCAAATCCACTGGGGTTAGCATTGGAAGCAATACCCTTTTTGATTATTTGAATTACCTTGAGTCCTCTTTTTTAATCGCGTCCATTAAAAACTTCCACAGCAAATTCACAGAGAAAGAAACGAATAAAAAGTATTACTTTCTAGACAATGGTATATTAGGATTATTTCTAACCGATCAACCGACAAAATTGCTGGAAAATCAGATTTATATTGAATTACGAAGACGGGGAGATAATCCTTTTTTTCTTAAAAGAAAAACCGAAGTTGATTTTTATATTCCTGAAAAAGGGATGTTAATTCAAGTTTCATATAGCATAAACAATCCAGAAACGGCAGAACGAGAGGTAAAAGGATTACGAGCTGCCATGAAAGAGTTCGGAATAACTAATTCTTGGATTATCACCTGCGATGAAACAAAAGAAATAGAAGTCCAAGAAGGTATCATTAATGCTATTCCTGCATGGCAATGGTTGCTGACCGTTTAAAAGTGTAAAAGTTAACTAGTGAATCCAACTAAGCCTAAATTTCCATCAAACAAAAGGATGCTTGGGTTGATTGGTTTTTAATTCAGAGGAATCGGTGATTTTATTTTAGAAGTGTTGATAAACCATGCCTATCGGGTTAGATGCACCAATATTTTTTTCTTAACGAAGAGAAAAATAAATTCCATTCCCACGATTCCCGCGCATTGAAAGATTAAACTGGGCACCTACACGACGAAGTTGCGTTTAAATTCAAGGCCTGTCGGCCGTGGCCGGCTGTTTGAGGCGGAGGAACGACAACGAGTTTCGGGACTTTTAGCGACAAGGAAAATGTGGGTAGTTGAATCTTTCCAGCGCTAGCGTTTTTTGTTTCGTTTTTTGGGGCGATGCCAAAAAATGAAAACCACAATTATTTCTTCTCTTACTTTTTTTTGCCGAAGCCAAAAAGAAAATCATAATTATCGATTCAACAAACCATCAATCAGTTTTTAAAATTAGCATTCTGGCAAGAAAGAAATTCGAAAAAACAGCAATTTTTCCCAAAATAAATTCCTATCTTTGCACCCTATTTTTAGAATCGCTCCCTTAAAGCGATGTTTTTGATTATTAACCACTTTCGGAAGTTAGGGGATTTCGGGATACAAATTTTAACAGCCACATGGCAAATTCTATTAACCCGCAGGGATCTGCAGATTTTGATTGGGAAGCTCTACAATTAGACGGCTACTCAAAAGTACAACGTTCAGAAATGTCTGATCGTTACGAAAAAACCTTGACTTCAATCAACGAGAAAGAAGTAATCCAAGGAACTGTTGCAATGCTTAACAAGAAAGAAGTAATCGTGAACATCGGTTACAAATCTGAAGGAGTTGTTGCAGCAAACGAATTCCGTTACAACCCGGATTTAAAGGTTGGAGATACTGTTGACGTGTATGTTGAATGTCGAGAAGACAAAACAGGACAATTGATTGTTTCTCACAGAACAGCACGTATGCACAGCGCTTGGATTCGTGTAAATGACGTATTGCGTTCAGGTGAAATTATCACTGGTTACGTGAAGTGCAGAACAAAAGGTGGACTTATCGTGGATGTTTTTGGAATCGAAGCATTCTTACCTGGTTCACAAATCGATGTTAAGCCAATCCGTGACTACGATGTTTACGTTGGTAAAAACATGGAATTTAAAGTAGTGAAAATCAATGAAGAATTCAGAAACGTAGTTGTTTCTCACAAAGCGTTGATTGAAGCTGAATTAGAAGAACAAAAGAAACAAATCATTTCCGGTCTGGAAAAAGGACAAGTATTGGAAGGCGTTGTGAAAAACGTAACTTCTTATGGTGTGTTCATCGATCTTGGTGGAGTAGACGGATTGATTCACATTACAGACCTTTCTTGGGGTCGCGTTACGCATCCTGAAG
The DNA here is from genome assembly GCA_040379905.1 of Crocinitomicaceae bacterium. Taxonomy (GTDB): domain Bacteria; phylum Bacteroidota; class Bacteroidia; order Flavobacteriales_D; family Crocinitomicaceae; genus UBA952. The sequence goes on along the minus strand of JBEIKF010000183.1, from coordinate 782 downwards.
AAATGTTAGAGCTTGATCAAAAAATCAACGTGGTTATTCTTGACTTCGATGATGACAAAAAACGAATTGCTCTTGGTTTAAAACAATTACAACCACATCCATGGGATTCTTTAGATGCTAACTTACAAGTTGGTGACAAAGTATCTGGAAAAGTTGTTGTTATGGCTGACTACGGTGCGTTTATTGAAATCGCTGCAGGAGTTGAAGGGTTGATCCACGTTTCAGAAATGAGCTGGTCACAACATTTACGTTCAGCACAAGATTTCATGAACATCGGAGATACTGTTGAAGCAGTTATCTTGACGTTGGATCGTGAAGAACGTAAAATGTCTTTGGGTATCAAGCAATTAATGCCAGATCCATGGAATGACATCGAAGTGAAATACTCAGTTGGTTCTAAGCACAAAGCGAAAGTTCGTAACTTCACTAACTTCGGTGTATTCGTTGAATTGGAAGAAGGTGTTGACGGATTGATTCACATCTCTGATCTTTCTTGGCAAAAGAAAATCAAGCATCCATCTGAATTCTGTAAAGTAGGTGACGAAATGGAAGTTCTTGTTATGGAAATCGATCGCGATAACAGAAGAATTTCGTTAGGTCACAAACAACTAGAAGAAAATCCATGGGATGTATTTGAAGCTACATTTGCTGAAGGTTCAGTTCATAGCGGTACTATCATCGATATGAAAGATAAATCTGGAATCGTTTCACTTCCTTATGGTGTTGAAGGAATCTGTCCTTCCAAGCATTTGAGAAAAGAAGATGGAAGCAACGCGAAAGTT
>JBEIKF010000182.1:0-4489 GCA_040379905.1 Crocinitomicaceae bacterium | reverse complement strand
TCCAGGACAAATGTCGAATGCTATTATTTCATTGTCTTTTTTGAAACTTATGTTTGTGAAGCCACCGATATTCAAAAAAGATTCTGCTTGATTGGCAAAGAGACTGAAATCACCAACTGGAACTAGGGGAGCTCCTTGGCCACCTGCAATAACATCTCGGGTGCGAAAATCGTTAACTACTTTTATTCCTGTGTGATAGGCCAATGTTGAACCGCAACCAATTTGATAGGTGAAACCGTTTTGAGGTTGATGAAAAATGGTCTGCCCGTGACAAGCGATTGCGTCAATTAGGTTCCTGTCAAGCTTATTTTTTTTAATAAATTCATTTACTTTTTCTGCATAAAATTGGCCAATTTTCTTATCAAGAATTAGCATTTCAGGAACTGAAAGTGTGTTGTATTTATTAATTTCAGTTACTAATCCCGAATCGTAAGGTATTGTTTCACAATTTAATAGTTCGAATTTAACTTCTTTATCTTGAAATTCGAATGATGTATAAGCGATATCAAGCCCATCCAATGAGGTTCCGGACATCAAACCAATAATTTCAAGTTTATCCTTTCGATTATGAACAATCATAGCGGAAATCGATTATTTTTGTAAAAGTAAAAATTTAATAAGTATACCATGAATTTTGAATTGACTGAAGAACACCTAGCTGTTAAGGAAGCAGCGAGAGATTTTGCTCAAAATGTGCTTAAGCCAGGCGTAATAGAACGTGATAATAAACAAGAATTTCCAGCTGAACAGATTAAGCAATTGGCTGAGTTAGGTTTTATGGGAATGATGGTTGATCCGAAATATGGAGGTTCAGGGATGGACACCCTTTCATACGTTTTGGCGATGGAAGAAATTTCCAAAGTGGATGCGTCAACTTCTGTTTGTATGTCAGTTAATAATTCATTGGTTTGTTGGGGGTTGGAGAAATTTGGTTCGGAAGAGCAAAAAGAAAAATTCCTTGTTCCTCTTGCAACAGGTGAAAAAATCGGTGCGTTTTGTTTATCTGAGCCTGAAGCGGGTTCAGATGCAACATCTCAAAGAACTACAGCCATCGATATGGGTGATTATTACTTGTTAAATGGCACAAAAAACTGGATAACCAATGGTTCATCGGCTTCCACATATTTGGTTATTGCTCAAACTGATGCCTCACTTGGACATAAGGGAATCAATGCCTTGATCGTTGAGCGAGGAATGGAAGGCTTTGTAGTTGGAGCAAAAGAAGATAAAATGGGAATTCGTGGAAGCGATACACACACACTTCTTTTCAATGATGTTAAAGTTCCCAAAGCAAATCGAATTGGCGAAGATGGTTTTGGTTTCAAATTCGCGATGAAAGTCCTAAGTGGTGGACGAATTGGTATCGCAGCTCAAGCATTAGGAATTGCAGCTGGAGCCTTGGAGTTATCTACTGAATATTCGAAACAACGAAAAGCGTTTGGTAAAGAAATATATAAACATCAGGCTATCGCTTTTAAATTGGCTGATATGGCTACAGAGGTCGAAGCTGCAAGGCTTTTGGTTTATCGATCCGCAATTGATAAAGATGCCGGAAGAAACTATGACCAGTCAAGTGCTATGGCTAAATTGTATGCTTCAAAAGTAGCAATGGAACAAACAGTTGAAGCGGTTCAAATTCATGGCGGATACGGGTTCGTAAAAGAGTATCACGTTGAACGTTTGATGCGTGATGCGAAAATTACTCAGATTTATGAAGGAACATCTGAAGTTCAGAAAATCGTAATTTCAAGAGGAATATTGAACGCTTAATTTCACGAAGAAATTTTAGGATAAATTTGAACTTTGATTGAAATTGTTTAATTTTGAAAGGAATACATAATTTGAAAAAGCAACACCTCTTTTCATTTGTCTTGGCTACGCTATCATTCATAGCGGCAAAGTCCCTTCAAGAGGTGGGTGTAGAGAATTACTACCATCAAAAAGCTTCACATTTCGTCAAGGAAAGTGGATACTTCGATCTTATACATCCTGAGTCTGTTACGAACCTTCCAATGGGCGTAAATGCTTTTACCGATTTTGTTATGATGGATTCTACTCATCTAATTTGTTTGGATGATCAAATCGGTGGAGTATTGGTTTATGATATGATTTCAAATAAGTCTCAGGGTTATTTACCAACTGGTATTGACTCAAAAATAACGGAGGTTACAAAAATTGATTCCACCATAATCTTAGTAGATGAGAAGATGGGACTTCATTTCCTATTGCCACCGTATGATTCCACTTCAATTATAACTGAATCCCTTCAAGATAAAAGTTGGATTTCTTCCGGAATGTGTCTGCACGAGCAAACAAGTCGTTTGTTTTTTGTAGCCGAATCTGATATTGAAAATGAAATTCAAAATCATTCAATTTATACATTTAATCTCAATCAAAGAAAATTGAATGAACGTCCACTTTTTGAAATTAAGCCAGAGGAGATAGAACTTTTCGCAATTTCGAATAATATTTCATTACCTGTAAATCGATTGGATGAGAATGGTGATACTTTGCATACATTTGCCTTCAAACCCGATGTGATTGCGGTTCATCCAAAGACAAATGAAATTTATCTTTTGTCCTCTAGTGATCGTAGTTTAGCCGTATTTAATCAATTCGGTCAGGTTGTTAATTTCACAACATTGGATGAAGATCTGTTTTCGCAACCGAAAGCAATGACATTTTTCCCGAATGGTGATTTATTGTTAACGAATTCAGATTTGAAAAACCCGAGCATTGTTCGTGTTAAATGGAATAAATTATTCCAATCAAAAGCATCCCACGGTCTAATTTTCGGTAGTTAAAATCCATTTTCGGCAAAAAGGCCCTTCATTGAAAATCAAATCCAAAATTGACATGTTTGGAACAAATGGTTTATCGTATCCAAAAACTTGTTGATAAGGCTTTACATCTGTTTCATCATGTTCGAGAAAGAGATTTTTTTGGATTATGATTTTGTTTTCAAATTTACTGGTGTAAGCGCAGTTAGATTTAATCTCTAATATCGATTCAATAAATGCGAGAATTTGTTCATTTTTTTCGAGTAGAAAACTACTCCTGTAATTGATAAGTGATTTTATTTCCTCAAAATAATCTTCAAAATAAGGAGCAGAAGCATAAGCGGATTGAATTGCTCTCCAATGATCAATTTGCCAATTTTTAGAATAATCTATCCTAACATCTTTCGTTAACTGTTTCCCGCCTGAATTATGCAAAACAGGAATCGATAAGGTAAGTATCCCGTTTGATGTTAAAATCTCAGAACGATTACGAATGGTTTGTTTCAGATAGTTCTCATGGATTTCTATCAAAGGTTGTTCACAACCAAATAAAGCCTTCAAATAATTTATGGAAGGAAAATAGGCTGTTGGAAAAATGCACATCAATCAATCCACTTGAAAATACGTTCCCACCGAATTCCTTTGTATGAACTGCTAGATAACCAAACCAAAGACGCTCTTCCTACCACATGGTCTTCTGGAACAAAACCCCAAATTCGCGAATCCGCAGAGTTGTAGCGATTGTCTCCCATCAACCAATAGTAGTTCATAGCGAAGGTATATGTTGTTGCTTTTTTTCCATCTATTAGAATGGTTCCGTCCTTTCTCTCTTCCAGTTTATGACCTTCGTATGCCGTTATAATCCTTCTGTACCAAGCAATGTTTTGTTTGTTGATTTTGATTTTTTGTCCTTTTGAAGGGATTTGAATTTCTGCGAAATTGTAAGGAGTGTTTGGAATATAAAAATCTTTTGGGAAAGTTTTTACGTTTTCCAATAAATCGTATGCATTTGCTTCATTAATCGGTTTAGCAATAGCAGGAATATAAATTGTAAATTTTGCAGATGGAAAGTCTTTCTTAATTTTCGCTTTTTCGCTTCCAGTTAATGTTAATATATATTCTTCAGTTGACCGATCATCGAAATCCATACGAGCTCCATTTGGGTCATTTTCAAGACCATATCGCGACTCCATTTCTTCGGCTCCGGGAAAAGTCACCGATTTCTTGGAAACACTATACTGTAAACACTGATGTTGAGAAATTTTTGCAGGTTTACCATTGACAAAAAGAATTGAGTTAACTACTTTAATTTTATCTCCCGGAATCCCAACACAACGCTTGATATAATTTTCGCGTTTGTCAACTGGACGGTAAATCAAACCACCATGAAATTGATCTGTGGGATCACCAGGGAATTCACCATTTGCCAATTTTTCTTTTGCCAATAATTTCCATGGATTTGGGTTCTCAATAAAATTCATTAGCGACATCATGTTTGCCAAACTATCGGCCTGACTTTCCGTTTTACCTGATTTAATGTACTCTGATCTTAAAAATTGATATTGCTGATTTCTTTCTGGTGAACCGCTGTATTGATAAATAGCTTCATTGATAAGAATTCCATGGTAATCATGTCCCATTAAGCCATCGGGCATTCTCGGGTCATAAACTGCAGTGTCACCAGAAGGATAATTAAAAACAACGACGTC
>JBEIKF010000181.1:0-4505 GCA_040379905.1 Crocinitomicaceae bacterium | reverse complement strand
AGAAGTACCAGTTGAAGAAACTTCAACGGAAGATGCCCCTACTGAAGAAGCTCCAGCTGCAGAATCAACTGAAGAAGAATCAGCTGAATAACATATGAACTTTGAGGGATATTTTCACCTCGGAAAAATTGCGAAACTTCACGGATACAAAGGTGAAGTTTCGCTGTTTTTAGACGTTACCAACCCGGCCGATTACAATCAATTGAAACGTGTTTTTGTTGATGTTGATGGAGTTTTGATTCCATTTTTCATTGACCAATTAAAACCTAAGAATAAAGGATTTGTTGCAGTTAAATTTCAAGATATCAATGAGGAAATTGCGGCAAAAAAGCTACTTAAGAAATCAATTTACCTTCCTGAAGATGAACTAGCTGAACTGAGTGACACCAGTTTCTATGACCATGAAATTTCTGGTTTTAAAGTGTATGATCAAATCAAAGGTTTCATTGGAATAGTTGATACGGTAATCGATTTAACATCAAATCCATTATTGCGAATCGAATTTAATACCAATGAAATTCTTGTTCCTATTTTTGATGGGCTCATCAAAAATGTGGATCGAGATAAAAAAGAATTACATATTCAAGCCCCCGATGGTCTGATTGATTTATATATTGGCTAGTTTATTTGTTCCATTTGAAAAGCACAGCGAAAGTTGTGCTTTTTTTTTATTAATGAAATAATTTTTATAATTTATTTGCAAAATATTAAACATCTGTTTAAAATAGTTGTTTAATTTTGCAACGCTTTTATGAAAAAGGATATTTCAACAGAGGAGAGAATAAAAGAGGCTGCTCGAGCTGTTTTTATTGCTAAAGGTTTCTCTGGCTGTTCCACTCGTGAAATAGCTAAAGCTTCCGGAATGAATGTTGCTCTTGTTAACTACTATTTCCGCTCAAAGTCACAACTTTTTCAATTGATTTTCAACTCAGCAATGGAAGACTTTACGAATACAATGGTTGAAGTCTTCAGTCGCGATTTGACATTGCCTGAGAAAATGAGAATTTTAATTGAAAAAGAATACGAGTTTTTGTCTCAACACCCTGAACTTCCTTCTTTTATTATTCAAGAAACAAACCGTGAGTCTAATATAGCTCACGATAATTTTGGTTTTTTTCAAAAGATTGTCGATACAGGAATTTTTCAACAGTGCGTTGAAGCCCAAGAACGAGAAGAGATGCGGAAAATTGATATTTTCAATTTAACACTTTTGATTATATCTAATTGTCATTATCCGTTCATGAGTCGAAATATGTTGAAGGGGATGCTCAAATTAAATGACTCTCAACTAATTCCAAATATTGAAATTCATAAAAAGCATGTCTCAGATTTATTAATTTCCTATTTGTTTCCTAAAATCTCAAAAAATGAAGAATAATCTATTTCCCTTGCTGTTAACATTTTTTGGTTTACTTTTTCATTTCATATCATTTTCTCAAAAGATTGATTTAAATACGTGTTTGAAAATGGCTGATACTGCGAGTTTAGCAATACGAAATGCTCGATTGGATATGGAAATTAATCAGGAGCAAAGAGCTTCGTTTCTTTCTTCACGATTACCCCAACTGAATTTTAATGCTGATTACACTTATAATGCTAAAATTCCAGGTCAAGTTGTACCAGCCGCATTTTTCGGTGGTCAACCGGGAACATATTCTACAGTGCAATTTGGTGTTCCCTTTGTTCTCAGTAATACACTACAATTTTCTCAAATTTTGTTTAATTCACAGTTGAATTATGGTTTGGAAGCATTAAAAATTAATCGTGAAATTGTTAAGGTTCAAGGCGAAATGACTATTGAGGATATTCGTTATCAAGTTTCCAATACGTTTTTTTTGATTCAAGCACTTAATCAACAAATTGAATTTGTTGATAGCAACATGTTGAATACGAATGAATTGCTTCGAAATATGGAAAATATGGTAAAGCAGGGGCTTGTTATTCAGACAGAGGCAGATAAAATTAAAATCAATGAGCTAGGATTACAAAATACGAAAGCAACACTCCTAGTAAACCGTGAACAATTGTATTCTCTTTTGAAAATTTTGATTGGTTATCCAAAAGATAAAGACCTGATCGTAGAAACGGACGAATTAGTAGAAAAAACAATTTTAGTCAGTAACGATTCAAAGAATTACTTGGCATTAAATCTTATCGAGTGGCAGAAAAAAATGAATCTGGAAGAGAAAAAAGGAATTATGATGGGCTATTTACCAAATCTCGCTTTTTATGCCGCCTATAACTATAACGTGAATCTGAAACCTGAAGATGATTTCAGAAAAGGAATCGATGGTGCATTCATAGGTTTGCGATTGGATTGGAATTTATTTGATGGATTGGATAAGTACCATAAGTACAAAATGAATGCATTCAACAAAGAAAAATATCAAAATCAATACGATTTACTCCAGCAGCAACTTGATTTGACTGCCGAAAATAATCGTAAACAAATTGAATTGAAGTCCAAATCGTTGGAGTTGACAAAAGAACAATTGGTGCTCGCTCAAAATATTTATCGCAATGCGAATTTAAAGTTTCAACAGGGTTTGATTAGTTCAAATGATCTCATTTTGGCAGATAATGGTTTGCAGCAAGCACAAACAAATGTTGTATCGGCTTATATTCAACTTAGACAAGCGGAATTAGAATATTTAAAATCAATAGGTAACGTTAAATAAAATGAAGAGAGTAATTACAATTTCAGTAATCGTAGTGGTGTTAATCGTACTGACTGCGATCAAACTTAAGTCTAACAAGAAAGCAGTGGAGGAGAAACTCTACATTCGCGATTCTACCGAAGCGATTTTGGTTGCCACAACTTCTCCCGAAATGCATACGTTTGAAAAATCCCTTTCATTTCTAGGGGTATTCGATGCATTACACCAAAACAATGTGGCATCCGATGGTTCAGGTAAGTTAATTAAGTTGTTCGTTGAAGAAGGCGATTTTGTTAAAGCTGGTCAAACCATAGCAAAATTGGACGATGAGATGGTTCAACTTCAAATTCAAAATGTTCAATTGAATATAGAACAACTTAAAAATGACAATGCTCGCTTTTCGACACTAAAAAAAGAAAATGTAGTATCGAATGTTGAAGCAGAGAAAGTGGAATTGGGGTTGAAATCTGCAGAGGTTCAATTGAAGCAATTGCAAAAACAACTTCGTTCGACATCCATAGTCGCTCCATTTAGTGGTATTGTGAGTAAAAAGATGGTTGATCTAGGATCGATGGTAATGCCAGGAACTCCAATTGTTGAATTGACAGACGTGTCTTCTTTGAAATTAACGGTTTCTGTTCCGGAACGAGATGTCTTGAAGTTTTCGAAAGGTCAAAAGGTTATGGCAAAAGCAGACGTTTATGGTGATCAAGATTTTAATGGAATCATCACGAATATTGCAGTTCAAGCAGATGCATCTCATAACTTCAAGGTACAAACCACAATTCAAAATTCCAATACAAATAAGTTAATGGCTGGTATGTATGGTTCTGTAATTTTAAGTAATTCAAAAAGTATTACGGGACTTTCTGTTCCACGAAAAGCACTCATAGGATCTTCGAAAAGTCCGAAAGTTTATATTGTTCGAGATGGTAAGGCGCGTTTGGTTTCATTTAATGCTGGAACTTCGGATGGAGAGTTTATTGAGGTGGTGTCTGGGTTGTCTACAAACGATAAAGTTGTTGTAAAAGGCCAAGTCAACCTTCAAGATAATTCAAACGTGAAAATAGCAAAATAAGAAATCATGACACTGACCGAATTATCGATAAAACGTCCATCGTTCATCATAGTGATTTTCACTATTTTAATCGGTGGGGGATTGTTGTCTTACAATCAATTGAGTTATGAACTTTTACCTGATTTCTCTCCGCCAATTTTAACAATTACAACCACCTATCCAGGAGCTTCACCTGCCACAGTAGAAAGTCAGGTTTCAAAACCATTGGAAGATGCATTAAGCGGATTGGAAAACATAAGTGAAGTTACCTGTTTTTCATTGGATAATGCTTCTGTAGTCTTACTTGAGTTTAAAGCATCTGCAAATATTGACAATGCCTTGGAAGATTGTCAACGAAAAATCAATAATGTTCAGAATTCCTTGCCTGATGGTGCTAAAACTCCAGTTGTCGCTAAGATTGAACCCAATGCTTCGCCAGTTCTTCAAGTTAGTGCTGTAGCTTCCAATTTGGAGGAGCGTGATTTCATGCAATTAATGGATAATGAGATTATTCCACAAATCAAACAAACAAAGGGAGTTGCTGAAGTACAAGTAATCGGAGGCGAAAACCGAGCATTTCGAGTTAATGTTGACAAAGATAAAATGCGTCGTTATGGATTATCATTAAGCACAATAAATCAGGCAATTGCCGGAGCAAACGTTGAATTTCCCACTGGAAAGGTTAAAGATGCGAGTGAACAAATGACGGTTCGTTTAGCAGGAAAATTCTCCTCTGTTAAGGAATTGGAGAATTTGATTATTTTTTCTCGTGGAACCTCTCCCGTGCGTTT
>JBEIKF010000180.1:0-4531 GCA_040379905.1 Crocinitomicaceae bacterium | reverse complement strand
CGTGGCACGCCGCACTCACAAGATCGCCAAAATAGTGAACTCCAATAGGTTTAGGTAAACAGTCGACTGAAACGTTTCCTGGGGGTTCTGCTGAGTAAAAAGACAAAAATGTCGCGAAACTATCTATTTCTCGATATTGAGATAAAGTAGAATCAATTTTAAAATCAAGTGGAGCAAATTGCTTTTTTTCTTTTTCGGAAAGCGTGTCGAAGGCTGCTCGACCTTTTTTAAACAAGAGCGAAGCGTATTTTCTTTTCACATTACTCGCAACACAGGTAAGATTATTGTTTTTCGCCAAATCCACCAAAGGCTTGTAATCAGTTTCGTAATTCGGCCACAAACGGCAGCTATCTTTAAATTGTTTTTCATCTATTTTCTCGCTAACGTATGAGTCCAAAATTCGTTGTTGGTCCGACTCAAACATTTCAAATCCCAAAACGAGATTACTAGAGATAATTTCATTTGTCAATTCCAATTGAATCCAATGAGCGATTGGGTTGTCGTGATATTCCCCAAATAAAATACAGTCTGAATGTTTTGCCCTATCTACCAGTTTTTTAAAGTTTGTTTTTTTTCCACTCTTTGAATAAATGATAAATGCCTGTTTATCTTGAGAATAAACAAAATTACAAAGTAGGACATTAGTTAATAATGCAAAAACATATTTCATTTCGATTTTTTAAGGTCAAAATTTATAAAATCAACAGCAATAAAATGATTTTTGTTAAATTTGAAAAGAATCCATGCTATTAATGAAACAAAATTACATATTCTATAATCTATTTTTTATCATTTTTTCTTCTGTTTCAGTTTTTTCACAAGGTTTTCAAGTGAATTTTCAAGGTCAGAAGCAACAAGGAATGGGTTGTGCTGGTTCGGCTATTTATCAGGATGGATCAAGTCTCTTTTATAATCCTGGTTCTGTCGCTTTTTCAAATGAAAATTCAATCAACATTGCTACGACTCCGATTTTTGCCAATGTTTTATATGTAGATTCATCAACTGGCGAGGGGTATCGGACAAAGAATCCAGTTGGAACCCCTTTTTCAGCTTACGGGTTATTTCAATTGCACAAGTATGATCAACTAAAATTTGGTTTAGCCGCATATACTCCTTTTGGTTCAACTGTTCAATGGGAAGATGCTTGGATTGGTCGCTTTGCATTGACTAGGCTAGAGTTAAAAGCAATTTTCATTCAACCAACGCTATCCTATCGCATTGCCGATGTAATTGGGATAGGAGCAGGATTCGTAATTGCTACAGGGAATGTCAATTTGCAAAAAGATATCCCAGTTCAAGATTCACTTGGCAATTACGGCCATGCCGAACTTTCGGGTAAAGCACTTTCCTTAGGTTATAATGTTGGCATTCATTATGATTTGAATAAAAAAGTTTCAGTTGGAATTACATATCGTTCACGAATCAATATGAATTTAAAAAACAATGAGAGCGATTCGACATTAGCAGTTTTCACTGTGCCGTCATCATTGGATGCAAATTTCCCCGATGGTAGATTTAATGGATCTCTTCCCTTGCCAAGTGTTACAACTTTAGGTATGGCTTATAAACCAAATGATAAATGGCAAATTGTTCTAGATATTAACTATGTCGGTTGGAAGGCATACGATACTTTAGCTTTTGATTACGAGCAAAACACAACTTCATTGTTCGATACAAAATCTCCAAGAAACTACAAGAATATTTTTGCATTCCGAGGCGGAGCTCAATATAAAGCTCATTCGAAGTTGGATCTAAGAATAGGTGGGGGATTTGGATTTACTCCTGTTCCAGATGCTAGCGTAACGCCTGAAACACCTGATGCAAATAGAGCATACATAACTGGAGGGTTAACATACAGATTTTCTGAGAAATTTTCTATGGATGCATCAATTTATTATACGCAGTTGAAACGGACTGCTCAAAATGCAGAAACTAATTTGTTTGGAACGTATCGCACAAAAGCTATTGCGCCTGGATTTTCACTAATTTATAAATGGTAAGAATGAGTAGAAGAATATATTCATTTGGATTGGGATTACTTACATTGGCAGTTATAATTTCTTGTAAACCAAAATACGAAAAATCATTACCTTTTCAAGGAGAAATAAATCCAACTCGATTTGTAATGATTGGTGGAGCGCATGTAGCGGGATACATGAATGATGGTTTGTATTTCGAAGGCCAAGAAAATTCGTTAGCAAATTTGATTGCTCAGCAGTTAGCAAAAGTTGGAGGAGGAGATTTTAATCAGCCTCTAGTTAATGAATCATCCATAGGAATTAGTTCAAACTTGCTTTCACCCATGAAGTTGGGTTATAAGACGGATTGTAAAGGAGTAACTTCACTTTCTCCTGTTCGTCTTGCTGCTCAGGGAGACTTAAGTATTTTCAATCAAAATATTTATTCGCCGAACGCTCTTTTTGGGAATTATGGAATTCCTGGATTGAAGCTTTCAGAGGTTTTTAATACATCTGTTCCAAATGCTTCTTCCAATCCGTTTTTTGCAAGAATGTCATCATCAGCAAATGCAAGTGTTATTGATGACGCATTCGCTTCCCAACCAACTTTTTTCTCTTTGTTTTTAGGATTGGAAGAAGTTTTGGAGTATGCAAAATCAGGGGGAACTAATGAGAATATTACCCCGAATATTTTGTTTGCAGGTTATTATGAGCAGGTTTTGCAAATTGCCACCGTAAATGGTTCCAAAGGTGTGCTGGCAACAATTCCAGATGTCAGTGAAATGCCTTATTTTACAACTATTCCTTGGAACGGATTAACTCTTGATGCCGCAAATAACACAACATTAAATTCAATTTACAATCCATTAGGATACTATTTTTCTATAGGTATCAATCCGTTTATGATAGTTGATTCAACAGCAAATGACTTTGCTGTTCGACAAATACTACCAACTGAATTACTTACCTTAAGTCTTCCATTGGATTCAGTGAAGTGCAATCAAATGGGCGTTCTATTCCCTATTCGAGACGAATTTGTTTTAGATGCAGGTGAACTTCAATATTTACGAGGTGTAATTGCAGAATATAATCAAACTATTAGAGATTTAGCGGCTGAATATAACTTGGCTGTTGTTGATATATTTGAATTTTCTAAGAATTTAAAAAGCGGGTTTGTCTACAATGGAGTAACAATGAGTTCGAAGTTTGTATCAGGAGGGGCTTATTCGTTGGATGGAATTCATTATAATGCCAAAGGAAACGCCTTACTTGCAAATGAGTTTTTAAAATCTATAAACCTTAAATATAAATCCCGCATCCCGTTATTGAATGCCAATGCGTATGATGCAACTTTATTCCCTTAAATTTTAAAATTATGAAGAAAATTACTTTATTTCTAAGCTGTTTAATAGCAGGAACTTTATTCGGACAATCACCTTGTGCCACTGGCAGATACGCGACAGATGTATTTTCTAATTTCACTACAACTAGTGACATTACATATGGTCAAAATACTTCCTGGAATGGAGCTTCAACTACTTTGAAAATGGATGTCTATCAACCTACAGGGGATACTGAAACAAAACGCCCACTAATTATTTTTGTTCATGGAGGAAGTTTTATTGGCGGAAGCAAGACAGATGGAGATATGGTTGCCTTTTCTCAAAAATTTACAAAGAAAGGATATGTTTGTGCGTCAATTGATTATCGGTTAGGATTTTTCCCATTTGATTCCGCTAATGCAGTGAAAGCTGTTGTTCGTGCTACACAAGATTTACGCGCTGCAATTCGATTTTTTTATAAGGATAAGCAAAATACGAACACTTATAAAATAGACACAAACCACATTTTTATAGGAGGAAGTTCAGCTGGAGCAATTACGGCCTTACACGTCGGCTATTTGAATAACGAGTGCGAAATATCGGATTACTTGAATGCAAATACAATAACGCAACTCGGCGGACTTGAAGGATCAAGCGGAAATCCCGGATACTCAACAACTGTTCACGGTATTCTCAATGGTTGTGGAGCTTTGGCTCGTTATAGTTGGATGGAAGCTGGAGATGTGCCTGTAGCCTCGGTTCATGGAACAAATGATGGAACAGTAAAGTACAATCGTGGTGTTGTTAATCCAGGAACGCCTTTAATGTATTTAGATGGAAGCAGAATGATACACGAAAGAGCTTGTGCTATCGGGGTTGAAAACCAATTTTATACATTTTTAGGAGCTCCGCACGTTCCATATGCTGGTAGTGTTGCATACATGGATACAACAGTTAATTTTTTCAGAGATTTTTTAATTAAGCAATTGGGATGTTCAGATGCCATTCTTCAGCCAGAAAATGATCGTGCTCAAGCAGTTTCTCTTTATCCAATTGATTATTGTGATGGGTCACCAGTTGATGAGGTTTGTCCGACCTCTGGTATTTCAGAACAAAATTTGTTTAATGCATTGATTTACCCAAATCCTGCCAGTAATTTAGTTCATATCGTTCCAAGTCTTGAAGGGAATTATTCTGTCGATTTAATTGATAATTCGGGAAGAGTACTATTAAGTAAAAGCATCGAAAATG
>JBEIKF010000179.1:0-4555 GCA_040379905.1 Crocinitomicaceae bacterium | reverse complement strand
GGGATATCTTTCCGGACGTCTTTCCATCCCCTTTTCTAAAGAAAGAAGAAAACCAGAACATTCCTTTCTTCACATTGAAAAAGCCTCTCATCACAATTTAAAAAACACTTCCCTCAAAATCCCCTTAGGTCTTTTTGTAGCTGTTACGGGAGTTTCAGGATCTGGAAAATCTTCGTTAATAAATTACACGCTTTACCCAATTTTATTGAAACACATTTATGATGGGGTAAGAATTCCTTTGGATTATCAAAAAATTGAAGGGCTTGAACATATCGATAAAGTGATTGAAATAGATCAAAGTCCGATTGGAAGAACACCACGCTCAAATCCTGTCACTTACACGAAAGTTTTTGACGAAATCCGAAGTTTGTTTGCTTCCTTACCTGAATCCCAAATTCGGGGATACAAAGCTGGTCGGTTTTCCTTTAATGTGGCCGGCGGGAAATGTGAAACGTGCAATGGAGGTGGCTTGAAACTCATTGAAATGAATTTTCTTCCGGATATTTATGTTGAATGTGAAACGTGCAATGGCAAACGATACAACCGCGAAACCTTGGAAGTTCGATACAAAGGGAAGTCCATTTCAGATGTATTAAATATGACTATCGAGGATGCAGTTGTATTTTTCGAAAATCATCCGAAGATATTCCGAATTCTAGACACTTTAAAAAGTGTCGGCTTCGGTTATTTGACACTAGGGCAGTCTTCGACCACGCTTTCGGGAGGTGAAGCGCAACGAATCAAATTGGCTTCTGAATTATCAAAAAAAGGAACAGGAAAAACGATTTACATCCTAGATGAACCGTCTACTGGGCTTCATTTCGAGGACATCAATATGCTGTTGGGTGTACTTCAACGCTTAGTTAATGAAGGGAATACCGTACTTGTCATCGAGCATAATTTGGATATCATAAAAGTCGCTGACCACATTATTGATCTCGGTCCTGAAGGCGGTCGTGGAGGTGGGAAAATATTATTTTCGGGAACACCTGAGAAAATGATCCAAAAAGCAGTTGATTTTTCACATACGGCGCGTTATCTAAAAGAAGAACTTAAAAGTTGAACCAATTACGATGAAGTCATAGTTCAGAAAAGACAATTTGTCAGATTTTTAACATTGGTTTTATTCTTGTAAATGAAAAACGTGTAATTTTGCACCTATCCAATTGATAGGACTTTTATTAATTTAATATATATTTTAAAATGGCATTAGAAATAACAGACGCGAATTTTGATGAATTAGTATTGAAATCGGATAAGCCAGTAATTGTTGATTTTTGGGCAGAATGGTGCGGGCCATGTCGAATGATAGGACCGGTAATCGATGAAATGTCTAAAGAATATGAAGGGAAAGCGGTAATTGGAAAAGTAAATGTGGATTTGAACTCCAATGTTTCTGCGCAATTCAATGTAAGAAGTATTCCTACGGTTCTTTTCATCAAGAATGGTGAAGTAGTTGACAAATCAGTTGGTGCTGTTCCGAAAGCGAATTTGGTTTCAAAATTGGAAGCGTTACTCTAAATTAAACGAACTTTTTAAGACCGTCAGATAATGGCGGTTTTTTTTTGCCCTATGGAAAATTTCTTCAGACGTCTAAAATATTACGGAATCGGCTTTGGAATCGGTTTGCTCTTTGTTATCTTCTTTTTCAAGAATAAAGGTTGTGCTTGGACACCAGAAAACCGCGTTAAAACTGCTATTTTTGAACGATTACTTGTTCTAAACGACGAGAATAAAAGTGAGTTAGAAAAATTGAATCTTTCAAAAAAAGAGCTAATTCAAATTCTGAAAAATAGTGATATTAACTTCCAAAAAAGTAAAAAAACAGATCGATTCAAGGTGTATCATTTTGATTGCAAAACCAAATCAGGTAAAGATTTCATAGCTCTATTAACTTTGGGGAAAGAAAGTTTCATGTCTGAAGTTCTATTGAAAGAAAAAAAGACAAATAGCGCAACAAATTCTATTGAAGGAACTGGAGAAATTATCTATTTCCCGAAAGAAAGAAATTTCCTTTATGTGGATACAACAGAAAAACTGAATTGTCAAAAAGAAAAAATTCGAATCCGAGAAAACGATCAATTGTTTCAGCGAATTCGCAAAAATGGATTTATTGATTTTGAAAAATCGAATCTAAAAAGAAGTCCTAAGCCTGAACATTGTCTTGTTTTCAGGGATAAAAAGAATCGTGAAATTCATGCCTATGCTTTATGGCACATGGATAAAATTGAAATATTTAGAATGGACTTACCTTTTGATTCTTCCTGTAAATAATTTCTTGTTAATAAATTGAAATCTTGTTTATCTAATCGATTGAAGTCTTTTTTTAATTTTGAATAATGGAATTTACGGCAGAGCAGATAGCTGAAATACTTCAAGGTGAAATTGTTGGTGATAAAACAATAACTGTTAAGGGATTAGCAAAAATCGAAGAAGGACAACCACAAGCGCTTTCTTTTCTTTCCAATCCAAAATACGAGGAGTATATTTATTCGACTCAATCAAGTATTTGTATCGTAAATAATACTTTTGAACCTACAAAAGAACTTCCTTCGACCTTAACTTTAATTAAAGTGGCAGATGCGTATGCCTGTTTTGCGAAACTGTTGGAAGTCTATAATAATTTAAGCAAGAAAAATCCCGAAATCGAACCGAATAGTTTCATTCATTCATCTGCTGAGGTTAGCGAAGGACTTTATTTGGGTTCTTTTTCCTACATCAGTAAAAATGCCCTGATTGGTAAAAACGTTACGATTTATCCGAATGTTTTCGTAGGTGAGGGGGTGAAAATTGGAGATAATACAACCTTGCATCCAAATGTAATCGTTTATCAGGATTGTCAAGTCGGTAATAATTGTATCATTCACGGAGGAACGGTTATTGGATCTGATGGTTTTGGATTTGCGCCAAATGAGCAAGGAGAATTTCAAAAAGTTCCGCAGATTGGAAATGTAATAATTGAGGACAACGTAGAGATTGGTTCCAATTGTTCCATTGACCGGGCAACAATGGGCTCAACTATAATTCGACGAGGTGTAAAAATTGATAATCTTTGTCAGATTGCACATAACGTTGAGGTAGGTCAAAATTCAGCAATGGCGGCCCAAGTTGGGATTGCAGGTTCGGCGAAAATTGGCAAAAGTGTAATGATTGGAGGTCAAGCTGGAATTAGCGGTCACTTGCACATTGCGGATGGAACGAAAATAGTCGCTCAATCGGGAATCCCTTCCACTGTAAAAAAAGCGGAGACTCTTATGGGTTCGCCCGGTATTCCGTTGGATGACTTTAAGAAATCCTATTTTGGATTTAGAAAATTGCCATACATTTTGAATAAACTAGCTGAATTGGAAAAGGAGCTAGAGACATTAAGAAATAAATAAATATGTCGGAAAAACAAAGGACATTAAAAGATAGCATTTCCCTAGAAGGCGTTGGGTTGCACACTGGAGAGCAAGTTAAAATTGAAATTTGCCCTGCACCAGATAATCACGGTTACAAATTTCAACGAATTGATTTACCCGAACAACCTATAATAAAAGCGGATGTTGACTTGGTTGTTTCAACAGAAAGAGGAACGACTCTTGAATTCAAAGGAGCTAAAGTTCACACGACGGAACATGTTCTTGCTGCTCTTTATGGTTGCCAGGTTGATAATGCATTAATCAAAATTAACGGCGCTGAAATTCCAATTTTAGATGGTAGTTCAAAGCCCTATGTTGATGCATTCTTAAATGTTGGTTTTGAAGAGCAAGAAGCAGAAAGAGAATATTTTGAGCTAACTGAGAATATTCCTTGGGAGGACGTAGATAAAGGAATTGAATTTCTTGCTATACCAGATGTAAACTATCGCCTTACCGTAATGGTAGATTACAAATCTCCAGTTCTTGGTACTCAACATGCAAGTATGTACAACATCGGTGAGTTTAATTCCGAAATTGCACCTTGTCGTACATTTGTTTTTCTGAGAGAACTAGAATATTTGGCAACTCATAATTTAATCAAAGGAGGCGATCTTGATAACGCAATCGTTCTTGTAGATAAAGTAGATATTAGTAAAGATGAGTTAAATCGTTTGGCTAAACTTCTTGGTAAAGAGAATTTACAGGTAAATATTGAGGGAATTGGTGTATTGAATAGTACGAAACTTCAATATGAAAATGAACCTGCTCGCCACAAATTACTTGATATTGTTGGGGATTTGGCTTTAGTTGGCAAACCGATTAAAGCACACATCTTAGCAGCAAGACCGGGACATTTTGGAAATGTTAGTTTTGCGAAAGTCTTGAAAGAACAAATCAAAAAACAACAGACTGCTCCAAAAAACTTCGATTTAACCAAAGATCCGCTTTACAACATCAATGATATTGAACGTATGCTACCACATCGTTTCCCATTTTTGATGGTGGATAAAATCATGGAAATTCAGGAGGAATCAATCATTGGAGTTAAAAATGTGACCATGAATGAGCCCATTTTTACGGGACATTTCCCTGGTAATCCAGTTTTTCCTGGTGTACTGCAAATTGAAGCAATGGCTCAAGTGGGTGGAATTTTC
>JBEIKF010000178.1:0-4576 GCA_040379905.1 Crocinitomicaceae bacterium | reverse complement strand
TAATATTCTTCTTCCCATTTCTATGCGTTTTTCATTTTTAAAGCATTTTTTTCAACGCGAATTGCGACTAAAATACCAATCAAAAACGATGTCATGTATGTCGGAGTGCATCGAACCTAAATTCTTGAATGTTTTTCCGCCATCGCGACTGATCGAACCAAAAAGTCCTGCTTTGGTCACAATGTCTGGATTCTTCGGGTCGACCGTAATTCTTGAAAAATAAAACGGTCTAACTGTTAAAGCGAAATCGCCATTCAAAAATTTCCAATTCGCACCACCATCATCTGATCGATATAAGCCTTTTTCCTCTTTTTTCTCCGCTTCCATAACCGCATAGACAATTTGAGGATTTGACGGTGCTATCGTTACGGCAATTCTCCCTAATTTTCCTTTCGGCAAACCATTCTGCAATTTTTGCCACGTTTTGCCACCGTCAGTAGATTTATATAAAGCGCTATTCACTCCACCTGAATTGAATGAATGGGCCGTTCTTCTGAATTCCCAAAAAGCTGCGTAAAGAACCTCCGGATTGGATGGATCCATGACTAGTTCTGAGCAACCGGTTGAATTGTTTACGAAAAGAATTTTATTCCAAGTTTTCCCACCGTCTTCCGTTTTGTAAACTCCGCGGTCATCGCTATTGCCCCACAAAGCGCCAAGTGCAGCAGCGTATATAATATTCGAATTATTCGGATGAATTTGAATGGATGCGATGCGGTCTGATTTTTCAAGACCCATTTTTGTCCAGTTTTTACCTCCATCAGTCGTTTTGTAAATCCCATCGCCCATGGAAACACTGTTACGAGTCCACGTTTCACCTGTTCCAACCCAATAGGTGTTATCCGGATCATTCGGGTCAATCGTTACAACTCCGATTGATTGACAATACCCGTCAAATATGGAATTAAAGCGAACACCGCCATCTTGTGATTTCCAAACACCACCTCCAGCAGAACCGATTAAAACGATGTTGGAATTCTTAGGATGTAATTCAACATCGGAAACACGACCACTCATCAACGCTGGGCCGATATGTCGAGCTTTCAGATCGCCAAAATATTCCCCTGCTATCATTTTCTCCTGCGACAAGGCAGACAAAGACACACCCGTCAAGAGTGTACAAAACGCAATTCGAAACATACTATTAATTTATTTCTTTGGAAACTTAAAATCTTTTTCGTCGAAAGTTGGGTTGATTTCAACTTTTTCAAATTGAATCACCTGTGCACCCTCGTCTTTTATTCCATTACTATTGGAAAAAGCAATGTAAACACCATTTACTTCTTGATAATCACTGAATTTAGCTTGTGAAATTTTACCTTTCATTTCACCTTCCTTGATTTCAGCTTCAACTAAAACGGGAACATTATTTTCTTTATCCAAGTAGTAAAACTCAACATTTGGAACTTCCTTACCTTCAACTAACATCGTTTTTTTCTCCAATTTGATTTTGTTGCACTCAGTTCCCTCTATTTTTTCAGTTCCAAGAAGCGTAGCACTATAACCCAACGATTTGTAATTGATTAAGGCATTTGGAAACTCTTTCATTGCACGTTTTGCATTTTCGGAAGTCTCTGCAGTCCCTTCCTCAGGTTCCATTGTCATGAAATTGGTCGACCAACTTTTTTCTCCGTCAAAAGCACCCATCGTCATCGTGTTGCCCATAAACGTAACCTTCGTATACATGCGACCATCTCTTAGAGTAACAACCTCCACTGGGATTTTCATTCCTCCTTGTTCTACATTTGCCGTCATGCGCATCCCGTTTACAGCATCCCATTTTTTGCCACCAATCGCTTCGTGGTAGGATTTAATGATTTCATCAACGTTTTGAGCTACAAGCGACTGAACAGAAGCAAAACCCAAGAATAAAAAGAGCAATTTTTTCATTTTGTATAAATTTAGTTAATCAAAGATAGTTTTCTTTTCCAATTATATAGAAAGAATGGGATGATTGGTTTATGGGGTTGATGAAACCGAATTATAGGCGTTCGACGAATTACTTCTTAAAATTCCCAGCGACAATCAAATCTTTTGTTCCGTGTGACCAAGAATAGAAACCTTCACCTGATTTCACGCCTTTTTTACCAGCCGTAACCATATTTACTAATAACGGACAAGGAGCGTATTTTGGGTTGCCGAAGCCATCGTGTAGCACATGTAAAATTGCCAAGCAAACATCCAAGCCAATGAAATCAGCCAATTGAAGTGGTCCCATCGGATGCGCCATTCCCAATTTCATAACCGTATCGATTTCCTCAACACCTGCAACGCCTTCATACAACGTATAAATCGCTTCATTAATCATTGGCATTAAAATTCTGTTCGCCACAAAACCTGGGTAGTCGTTCACTTCAACTGGAACTTTCCCCAATTTTCTAGAAGTTTCCATAATTAGTTCGGTAACCTCGTCTGAAGTGGAATAACCACGGATAATTTCCACCAATTTCATCACAGGAACTGGATTCATGAAGTGCATTCCGATGACTTTATCAGGGCGATTCGTAACAGAGGCAATTTTCGTAATTGAAATGGAAGACGTATTCGTAGCCAAAATCACAGATGGGTCAGTAACTTCATCCAATTCTTTGAAAATTTTAAGTTTTAAATCAATATTTTCTGTTGCCGCTTCCACAACCAATTGAACACCTGCAACTCCTTCTTTGATCGAAGTGAACGTTTTTAAATTATTCAATGTCGCAGTTTTTTCATCCTCAGTTAAAGAGCCTTTCGCAACTTGGCGATCTAAATTCTTCCCAATTGTTGCAATTGCCTTTTCCAAAGCGGGAGCCGACACATCGATTAAATTAACATGATAACCAAATTGCGCAAATACGTGAGCGATTCCATTCCCCATCGTTCCGGCACCAATAACAGCGACATTTTTCATACTCTAGATTTGTGGCAAATATAATCATTGTATCTTTCTTTTAGATCACCATACCTCGATTTAGCGATGTAATTAAAATTGATTTTTTCAAGTCAATATTGGTATTAATTTCTCGAACATTATTTAGCTAGGTTAAATGAACGTTTCAATTAGGTTTTAAAGAATTATTTTGTAATTAATTGTATTTTAATCTAATATTCAATTTACATTTTCTAATTTTAAACTTATTCAATTTAGATGATGGAAAGAAGGAAATTCCTCAAAAATTTAACACTCGCATCAGGATCTCTGGCTCTGAGCAATTTTTCCTTCGGACAGCAATCAACTTCCATTAGTAAATCCAAATTGGTGATTTTGCACACGAACGATACGCATTCACACATTGAACCATTTCCCTCAAATCATTCCAAATTCCCGGGAATGGGTGGCGTGGCTAAAAGACATAGTTTAATTCAAAAAATCAGAAGCGAAGAAGTGCACGTTCTACTATTGGATTGTGGAGATATTTTTCAAGGCACACCTTACTTCAATACCTTTCACGGCGAATTGGAAATGAAATTAATGTCTAAAATGGGCTACGATGCTTCAACGATGGGGAATCACGATTTTGATATTGGATTGGATGGATTTTTAAATGCCAAACGATTTGCTAATTTCCCATTTCTATGTGCCAATTACGATTTTTCGGAGACAATTCTAAAAGATCAAACTCGACCTTATAAGATTTTCAAAAAAGGTGGACTGAAAATCGGTGTTTTCGGAATAGGAGTGGAGCTCAAAGGGCTTGTGCCAGAGGATAAATTCGGAAATACGAAGTACCTCGACCCAATTGACACAGCGAATAGAATTTCGATGGAATTGAACGAAAAAGGTTGTGATTTAGTGATTTGCTTATCACATTTGGGTTACGAATATCCAAATTCGACGAAAATATCGGATCGGGTTTTAGCATCGAAAACAGAACATATTCATATTATTCTTGGCGGGCATTCACATACGTTTCTAGAAAAACCGACCATCGAAAAAAATAGCATTGGGAATCCTGTTGTAATCAATCAAGTTGGTTGGGCAGGCGTAAATTTGGGTCGTATTGACATCGATTTTGAACGTGGGCTTTTTATCCCTAACTTAGTCCAAGTTAAGTAAGGCGCTTGAATAGAATTTTTTACTTTTTATTGGTTGTCACTATCAGTTTCTCTTGCACCAAGGAAGTGAAAATTGATATACCCGGTTATAAGCAAGAACTTGTAGTTGACGGGAATATTGAAGCAGGGGGTCATCCAATCGTAATATTATCACAGTCAGCCAATATTTTCACGGAGTCTTATGTAACGACTTATGTCAATTCGTTTGTTTCAGATGCCGATGTTAAAGTTGTCGTTGATAATGATACATTCCAGCTCGCTTATCTTTTGTCCACTGATCTTCCTCTTTCATCGCAGAAAAAATTGGCAGAGATGCTACGAATAGAATTAGATGAATTACTTCAGCTACCCATTCGCGTTTATTCTTCTATAAGTTTAGTCGCCCAATCTGAAAAAACATATGAACTAATCATCGATCATCAAGGTAAAAAGTACAATGCAAAAACATATTTACCTGCGCCTACTCCGTTGCAATCAATTTATTGGAAATTGGAACCAGAAACAGGGGAATATGGTTATTCATGGGCGAAACTGCAAGATC
>JBEIKF010000177.1:0-4595 GCA_040379905.1 Crocinitomicaceae bacterium | reverse complement strand
GCTGTTTTTTTCGGATACATGCGACTAAGTCCTTGTGCTAATTCAGAAACCTCAGCATCGAATAATTCCTGATCAACAACTGTCGCATCCATGTGAACGTCGTAATAAGTCACAGAAGTCACCAATGGAGTTAGGTTATGATCTAAAATATCCCCCATTCTTGGGATTCGGCTTACTGTACGAACTGGTAGAGTCTCATCCCCTGATGCAAAAATGTTCTTTCTTCCTTCAAATTGCAGCGAAATAGTCTTGTAAAGAACAACTAGCATAATCAGCACAAATCCAAAATAAATCAGATAGGCTCGGTAATACAGGAAATTCTTATTATCCTTACTCATTTGCTTTCTTTTTAACTCGAATAACTTTTGTGGCGTTCTGCGTTTCCTTCAGTTGTCGTTTTTCCAGTTTTTCAACTAGTTTATAGCGACGAGTAACCGTCTCCAATTTTGCTTTTGACTCAATATATTCTGCTGCATTTTGATCGACCTCTTGTTGTGTCGCATTAATTTCATCTGATAGTTGTTTTCCATAATATCCTTTTCCAACGACTAATAGCAATAGGAAAATAATGAAGAAGATGAAATTGAGGTTATTCAAAACAAATTCCCTTGTCAAGAAATCCCCATTCAAAATCTGATTAATTGCGTTTGTTTTTGGGGTACGAGTTTCTTTTTTCGACTCTTTTTTCGACTCTTTTTTCGACTCATTTTGTGTCGACTTTTCTTCTTCTGAATATGCTATGTAATCGTTATCCGACATTCTTTTCTGCTATCCTTAATTTTGCACTTCTTGCTCGTGTATTGCGTTGAATTTCTTCTTCACTTGGTACGATTGGATGTCTCACAACCTCATTTAAAGGTTTCAAGACATTCCCAAAAAAATCTTTTTGAATTTCACCTTCAAACGAACCGCGTTTCATGTAATTTTTTACCAAGCGATCTTCTAGCGAGTGGTAAGATATCACGACTAATCTTCCTTTTGGCGCTAACATTTCTGTGGATTGAACCATCAGACTTTTCAAAACTTCCAATTCTTGATTTACTTCAATTCGAATTGCCTGAAAAACCTGGGCGTAAAATTTATGATCTTTAAACTTTGGAGCGAAACGCCTTAAAACTGACATCAATTCTGAAGTTGTTTCAATTGGTTTTTCCGTTCGCTTTAAAACAATTTCTTGCGCTAAAAGTCGAGCATTTGACAATTCCCCATAATTCCTGAAAATTGAGGTCAACGCCCCTTCATCATATGTATTAACCACTATTTTGGCCGACAATTCCGCATTTTGATTCATCCGCATGTCCAACGAAGCATTTTCCCGAATTGTAAATCCTCGTCCCGCTTCATCGAATTGATGAGATGAAACACCTAAGTC
This sequence comes from Crocinitomicaceae bacterium, assembly GCA_040379905.1. Lineage (GTDB taxonomy): Bacteria > Bacteroidota > Bacteroidia > Flavobacteriales_D > Crocinitomicaceae > UBA952. Next base: position 3,223 of record JBEIKF010000177.1, on the reverse strand, counting down.
GGCAAGCAAGCCATCAATTTGCTTGATATTCAATAAACGCAAATGATTTTTCAGAAACGAAAAGTTAGCAGCAACGAAATGAAAATTAGGAGCTTCCCAAGCATTCTTTTTAGCGTCTGGATCCTGATCGAAAACGATAAGTCTACCATGTTCATTTAATCGACCGAAAATCTCGCGAGCATGACCGCCACCACCAAAAGTCACATCAACATATGTGCCCGCAGGGTTTATCTGCAGTGCATCGATGCTTTCTTCAAATAGAACTGGTATGTGGTAAGCCGTATTATTCTCCATTGTCCAAATCACCCATTACTTCATCCGCTAAATCAGCGAAATTCGCCATGTTGCCTTCAATCATGTTAAAGTACTTGGATTTGTCCCAGATTTCGATGCGATCATTGTAAGCGATGAGCATAACCTCACTCACTAAACCTACACGCTCCATGTGAGCGGTGGGAATTAAGATTCGACCCGCATTATCCAATGCCATTTGTTTGGCTCCTTGATGGAACAAACGGTAGAACATTCGATTGTTGGGTTTGAACAAGTTCATTTTGGAAAGCTTTGTGCTGATGCGTTCCCAATCAGGAAGCGGATAAAGCGTTAGGCAATCTTCAAATCCTTTATTCAACATGAAATCGCGTTGAGACGACGCAGGGAGTTGCTTCCGTAATCCGGAAGGAAATAAAAATCGGCCTTTTTCGTCCAGTTTTACTTCAAATTCTCCTACTAATCCTGCCATAGCGATAATAATGGGTAAAATTAATGGAATTTTTACCACTTTTTACCACGTAATATTGAATTGTTGATAACTTGTAACGATGTAACGATAAAAATGTTACTTTTTGAACAAGAAAAATTTTATAAACACTAACAAAATAAAGGAATAAATCAAAAGTGGTAGAATGTGGGATAAATTTTTAACAAGACATTATTTGAGACTTTTTAATTTGAAATCAAGCTTGAATGAAATTTTTCTTTTATTTGCCTTTTAAATAAATGAAGATGAGATCACTATTTCTTTTGCCTGCACTGTTTTTTTGTTCGAATTTGATCGCACAAAAAGGTGATTCTACCAAATTCAAGTTTCGTAATTTCGAACTAAGTTTTGGTCAGTCTTTACTTTTTATTTCGAATTCTAAACAAACGAATATCATTAACAATGAAGCAATTGTAATTCCTACAAGTGCCATTTTGTTCTCAACCGAATTTCGGCCAGATAAATTAATTCGAATTCCAATATTTTTGAATATCGCTACCGAATCAAAGCAGTTTCTGGTAAATGGACAATTGGTCAATGAAAAAGCATCACCTACATTAGGAACTGGAGCAATGATAAAAGCATTTCAACTAAAAATTGATGACAAATCGAAAGTGGAATTTGAGATTGGTCCGTTGGCAAGTTTTCTGTTTGACACAAAAAACAGTGTGCGAGTAGCACCAATTATTGCAGGAAGGTTTAAAATATTAAGAGGCGAAAATTTTGTAATGTACATTGGAACGAGCTACAGTTTTGGTATTAATGCGCTCGGATTGTTGTACGGAACTGGTACGTCTTTTTGATTTGTAATTTATGTTCAACTTAAAATCGTAATTTTGCACTTTAATTCAATGGCGAAAGAAGTTCAAATACATGACAAGCATTTTTCACTCTTTATTTCTGAAGAGGAGATCTTCGCTGAGGTAAAGAAAATGGCCAAACAGCTTGAATCGGATTATCACGGGAAAGATATTTTACTTATCGCAATTTTGAATGGTGCCTTTATGTTTGCTTCGGACATAATTAAGTCTATTAAACGAGATGCGGAAATTACCTTTGTAAAAGTAAGTTCATACAAGGGTACCCAAACGACAGGTCGCGTTGATGAGTTGATTGGTTTGAATAATCAAATGGAAAATCGCCACGTTATTGTGATAGAAGATATTGTGGATACTGGAATTACCATTGATAAGGTAGTGTCATTAATCAAAGCAAATGACCCTGCTTCCGTTGAAGTGTGCACGCTGCTCTTTAAACCGGAAGCTTTTAAAGGAAAGCACAAACCAAAATATATTTGTTTTGAAATCCCAAATAAATTTGTTGTTGGATATGGTTTGGATTATAATGAATTAGGAAGAAATTTGAAAGAATTATATCAATTAAAAGAAGCGTAACATGTTGAATATTGTTTTATTTGGCCCTCCGGGGGCAGGAAAAGGAACTCAATCTGAACGATTAATCGCAAAATATGACTTGGTGCATTTATCCACAGGTGATATTTTTCGATCCAATATTAAGGGTGAAACAGATTTAGGTAAACTAGCGAAAAGTTATATGGATCAAGGTCAATTGGTTCCAGACTCCGTTACTATTGATATGCTTCGTTCGGAGGTTTTGAAACATGAAAATGCCAACGGATTTATTTTCGATGGATTTCCAAGGACGAATGCTCAAGCACAAGCATTGGATGAATTTTTAGTTTCACTTAATACGTCAATTACATTAATGGTTGCTCTTGAGGTTGAGGAAAATGAGCTAAAAACCCGCTTGTTAAAACGTGCTGAGGTAAGCGGTAGAGTAGATGATGCAAATCCAGAAGTTATTGCTAATCGTATTACTGTATACAATAACGAAACGGCTCCTGTAAAATCGTTTTATCAAAATCAAAATAAATTTGTCGCTATTGATGGAATTGGTTCCATTGATGACATTACCCAACGGATTTTTTCAGCGATCGATCCGCAGCTTTAAAACATATGGCATCGGATAATTTTGTTGATTACGTTAAAATTCATTGCACATCTGGAAATGGGGGAGGAGGCTCTACACATTTTCGTAGGGAAAAGTACATTCCAAAAGGTGGTCCAGATGGAGGAGATGGCGGTCGTGGAGGACATGTAATTATTCGCGGTAACAAACAACTTTGGACCTTATTACATTTAAAATTTCAAAAACACATCAAGGCGGGTCATGGTGCTCATGGTTCTGGTAATCTAAAAACGGGATCTCAAGGAGAGGATGTGTATATTGATGTTCCGCTTGGAACAATTGCCAAGGATGCAGAAACTGGTGAAATCGAATTCGAAATTACTGAAGAAGGTGAGGAATTTATTATTCAACGTGGAGGAAAAGGTGGCTTGGGAAATAATCAGTTTAAATCTCCCACTAATCAAACTCCTCGATACGCTCAGCCAGGTGAATCGGGATATGAAGGATGGAAAGTCCTAGAATTGAAAGTGCTTG
>JBEIKF010000176.1:0-4636 GCA_040379905.1 Crocinitomicaceae bacterium | reverse complement strand
TGGATTTAATTCTCGAAGCGCATTTTGTTCATCACGATAATGGTGCCATCTTAAACAAGATTCCATTCATGAAAAAAACTCGAATTGGTTTGATGGCGGGAGCTGGAGCTTTGTGGGTTAAGGAAAACAATTACCAACATGTTGAAATCATGGCAGGTTTGGAACGAAATTTCAAGCTTTCGAGAAGACGTCTTCGAATAGGTATTTACGGGATTCTGTCAGATGGGAATTTTTCTGCACCCAAAGCTCACTACAAACTTTCGTTTGCCATACTCGATGATCGAAGTATGAAGTGGAATTTTTAGTTTCATTAATTATTCGTTATTCTCGACTGATTTGATTTCCGTATCGACCTCTTTTTTCTTTGGGAAGAATGTCCGTTGACGAATGATAATCCAACCAATACCTACAGAAATGCAGGAATCTGCGACGTTCCAAATAGCGGGAAATACTTGTCCTCCACCTACAATAGGAACCCACTTTGGCCAGAAGGCTTCAAATTGAAACATATCAACAACATTTGCTAACAAGAACCCTCTATGCCGAACTTCAACTTGATACTCAAATCCGTAGTCTTTACAATTCATGAATTTCCCAGAGCCTGGAAGTTGATTAAATCCTTCACACGGATTGAAGGTAAATAGAAAATCATAAATCATCGAGTCGATTAAGTTTCCCGCTGCTCCGGAAAGTATTAATCCTACAGCCAACAGATATTCCGTTCTCACTTCAGCTTTTTTTGATTCCCTAACAATGTAATAAATAATAAATCCAATCGCTAGAATTCGAAAAATACTCAAAGCTAATTTGTGCCACATACCAGAGCCAAAAGTAGTTCCAAAGGCCATTCCTTGATTTTCAATATAGTGCAACGAAAACCAAGTGCCAAATACATGGCGAACCTCATCGGAAGAGAACGAAGTTTTAACCCAGATTTTTACGACCTGGTCTAAAATCAAAAGGGAAATTACCAGAATGGCAACAAGGCCTAGTCTATTTTTCACCAATTATTTTTGTAAGTTTTTAGCGTCTATACTCATGGTTGCATGAGGAACTAATCTGAGGCGTTCTTTTGGAATCAAAGTTCCGTTTACACGGCAAATTCCGTATGTTTTATTCTCGATTCGAACAAGTGCCGCTTGTAAGTTTTGAATAAATTTTTCTTGGCGAGCAGCGAGCTGGGCTACCTCTTCACGCGATAAAGTTTCTGAGCCATCTTCCATCATGTTAAAGGTTCTACCCGTATCATCAGTACCATGATCGTCATTATGAGACAGAGAACCTATGAGAAGAGAATAGTTTTCCTGGGCTTCTTTTAATTTTTCCTGAATCAGTACTTTGAACTCTTCAAGTTCTGAATCTGTATATCTCGTTTTCTCTGCCATGTTGCTTTCGGTATTAATATTCTTAAAAAAGAGTAACAAAGATAAAATTTTTAGTATTTATCAATCGGCTTGTTGAAAAATTTACAATTAAATTAAATGCTTTTAAAAAGTGTATGAACAAAATCGCTGATTTATTCACAATAACAATTTTAAGAGTGAATTAATCAATACTTTCGCATTATGATTCGGTTATTCCTTGGAAATCGTTTTGGTGTTCTATTGACTTTGCCTTTTTTCATTGGTTTTTACATCTTTCTAAATTACCATTACCCCTATTATCATATTGCTGAAAAAATCAATCTTGGCTTTTGGAGTTCTGCTTTTTCTGGGCCAGTTTGGCTGAATATGCTTCTTGGAGGTTTGTTGATTCTTATTAATTCTATTGGATTGAATTGGATTTTTAATAGTCACGAATTTTTAGATCGTAATTCCTATATCGTATCACTACTATATGTGGTTACGATGAGTTTTTATCATTCGTTTTATAGTGTTGATGGCTTGTTGATTGCACAAACTTTTGTAATATGCATGTTATCTCAATTTTTTCAATTAAAGCAAAATACGGATGGTCGACAAAATGTTTTTAATGGTTTTTTCTTTGCAGGAATAGCAGCAACTTTTCATCCTTATTTGATTTTTAGTTTCCCTGTTTTGATCGTTATGATTCTTATCATAAGACCATTTATTTTTCGTGAATTCTTTTTGGCCGTGGCAGGTTTTCTGGTTCCTTTGATTTACGCTTTGGTATTTCAGTTGTATTTTGATCACCAGCTAAACTTTCAAATTTTAAAGAACTCAACAAATTTCCAATTACAGACAGATTTTTTAATCACATTAGTTTTCTTTGGCATTTTACTCTTGCTTGGCACATTTAGTCTTAGAACGAGAATGCAGAATTCATCAATTCGATTGAAAAAGCAAATTCAGATAATTTGGCTGTTGGTATTTCTTTCTTTATCTTTTGGAATCATTGATTTCATCTACTTTTTTCAGATTGAACGATTTAGTTTGTTACTTATTCCTCTTTCTATTCTTTTGACTTATTCTTTTTTACATAAATCCTATGGAATAATTTCATCAATTGTATTTTACTTAACGATAATTTACTCAGTGGTTAAATTTTTCCTAGTAATACCCAATGCTCAGTCCTAAAATAACTAACTTTGAAATAAAGATTTAAAATGAAATTTGGAGTTGTAACTTTTCCTGGTTCGAATTGCGATCAAGATATGATATATGTATTGAGAGATATACTTGGACAACAAGTGGAAACTCTTTGGCATAAAGATACAGATTTGAAAGGTGTAGATTTGGTTGTTTTACCAGGCGGTTTTTCATATGGTGATTATCTGCGTTCTGGAGCAATTGCCAAGTTTTCCCCAATCATGAATGAAGTAATAAGTCATGCTAAAAAAGGTGGCTATGTAATGGGGATTTGCAATGGTTTTCAAATTTTGACTGAGTCTGGATTATTGGAAGGGGCCTTATTACACAATAACAATCAACGCTTTATTTGTAAGAATGTTTTTTTGAAACCAATTTCCAGATCGGCAGGAATAAATAAGGATTTAAAAGCATCTTCAACATATAAAATTCCAATCGCTCACGGTGAAGGTCGATTTTATGCGCCTAATGAAATGTTAAAGTCAATAGAAGATAATGACCAAGTGCTTTTCCGCTACGCAAGTGCTGAAGGTGAGGTAAGCGATGAATTCAATCCAAATGGTTCACTTAATAATATCGCAGGAATCACGAACAAAACAAAAAATGTTTTTGGAATGATGCCTCATCCTGAGCGAGCAGCAGACGAAAAATTGAATAATCTTGATGGGAAGTCAATTTTTGAATCAATTTTAAATCATTGTTCATGAAAGTATTATTATTGGGTTCCGGAGGAAGAGAGCATGCTTTGGCTTGGAAAATAGCTCAAAGTTCAATTCTTGACGAGTTGTTTATTGCACCCGGTAACGCTGGAACAAGACAGCATGGCAAAAATGTAGCGATTTCTCCTACAGATTTCGAGGGAATCAAAAATTTCGTAATTGAAAATGCTATTGAAATGGTGATTGTCGGTCCTGAAGAACCCCTTGTTAATGGTATTTATGATTTCTTTCAAACAGATGAAAAATTAAGAAAAATCCCTGTAATTGGACCAAGTAAATTTGGTGCGCAGTTAGAAGGAAGTAAGGATTTTGCAAAAGCTTTTATGGCTCGTCATAAAATTCCAACCGCGAAGTATGCTACATTTACAAGCGAAACTTTGAATGAAGGATTAGATTTTCTGCAAGGCATGAAGCCTCCTTACGTGTTGAAAGCAGACGGACTTGCAGCTGGAAAAGGAGTACTTATTTTAAAGGAATTGAACGAAGCTAAAAGCGAATTAAAAAGCATGTTGAAGCACCAGAAATTTGGCGCAGCAAGCAAAAAAGTTGTGATTGAACAATTTCTAGACGGCATTGAACTTTCAGTTTTTGTTCTAACTGACGGAGAATCTTTTAAATTACTTCCTGAAGCAAAAGATTACAAACGAATTGGAGAAGGAGATACAGGGCTAAACACAGGAGGTATGGGTGCGATATCACCCGTTCCTTTCGCTGATAGCGGCTTCATGGATAAAGTTCACAATCGAATCATTGTTCCCACAGTGAAAGGATTGAAAAGCGAAGGAATTTCATACAAAGGATTTATTTTCTTCGGTTTAATAAATGTAAAAGGAGATCCGTATGTGATAGAATACAACTGTCGAATGGGTGATCCTGAAACGGAGGTTGTTATTCCGAGATTAAAATCTGATATTTTAGATTTGTTTGAAGGCGTTGCAACCAATACGCTTTCAGAACGAGACATTCAATTTACGGATAAAAGTGCTGCAACGGTGATGATGGTTTCCGGAGGTTATCCTGAAGCATACGAGAAAGGAAAATCTATTTATGGGTTGAATACCATTGCTGAGAGTATTGTTTTTCATGCAGGAACAATTGCTGATGGTCCTTCAATTGTTTCTTCAGGAGGACGAGTATTGGCAGTAACTTCATACGGTAAAAACATTGAAACCGCAGTTCAAAAGTCCTATGATTCGATTTCAAAAATCAAATTTGAAGGGGCTTATTTCAGAAAAGACATTGGACAAGACGTCATTTAATTAGTTTTATGAGCCCCGACTATCTAATGGTATTGTTTTCATTGATTGCTTCCGCATTTTTTTCTGGAATGGAAATCGCCTATCTGGCTTCTAATCGGTTGAAAATTGA
>JBEIKF010000175.1:0-4637 GCA_040379905.1 Crocinitomicaceae bacterium | reverse complement strand
CAGACTATTATTCATGATTTCATCCCATGGTCTGCCGGTAATCGCCGGGGTCAAACTCAACAATATACCAATACAAAAAACTGTAAAGATCAACGGCAAAACATATCGTTTACGTAGCTTCATTTATTCGTGGATGAGAATCTGTTGTTTATGTATTTAGTCGCTTCCTTGGTTGCGTTGAATCTGTCCCGCGCATATAAAATTGTCCCTATCGATTCTGTCCCAAACAAAAAGTCATAGTCTTTTTCTTTACCGAAATCTGAAAGGTACGATTCTAGTTGAGCATGAATTTGATCATCGTATTGTTGAGTTAAATCGGCGTTGGACGACATCACTTCTTCTTCCTTAACGATGTATTCTTCCCTCTTCATCTGGTAATAAGCTGCCAATTCATTGCTATATTTTGAGTTCAACTTCTTGGAAACCAGATTGAGTTCAAAGTTTAGAGAATCCAATTGTCTCATTCTAGCCGCCTTGACAACCTTTAAATCACCACGTAACTTTTGGGTAAAAGTGAAATTTTCAAATACTTCCTTCAAATTAACATAGCCAAATCGTGGCCTTGAAACATACCAAATCGCTGTAAAAGCAGTGAAGGCTAACAAGATTAATATGGTCCAATATTTATTCATGCTCAATCAACGATCTGTATCTTCAGAAAATAAGGGACATGGTTTTCACCCAATACCTCCAGTGTGAAATATCCAGTCGCAAGTCCTGGAATCTTTGAAAGGTCCATTGAGTATTTATTGATCCCGAAATGTTGTAATACATTGGAGAACTCGTTGGGTCTAGCTATTTCCACTTTGTCAACCCCGATTTGGTTGTTTTCAATTAAGTAGGAATAATTATCATCGCCACTCATCTGAATCCGTAAAAATTCACCGTTGTAACTGCCCGTACACACAAAATATAAAACCGTGTTCGACTTAACTTGAATATTGCCTGCATCCAATCGGGTAGTGAATTTGGCGAATTTGAATGTATCCTTCTTTTCAATTTCTTCTGGTTTCAATCGAAACTCCCAGACCTCACTTTGAGCTACCGGGATACTTTCAACCAATCCATCCACTTTCCAACAATAAACTTTTCCGGTATCCAAATCATTCATCTCGGCAGGATATGGAAGTGTAGGTTGATCAAGGCCAATTTGGTAATAAAGTGGCCTATTACGGATTACCGCATCTGGACAAGATTGATTTTTTGAGCGTTCCACCAGAATATACCTGTAATTGAAGCCTGTCACATTGGCAATTGGCATTGGGGGAATCCAATTAAAGGTGGGTCTTTTCCATTCTAACTCTGCTTTATCTTCCGGAATAGCCAATAGTATTGGCGTGGGCGGCTCAACGACCATTTCAAAACATTCGGGGTATTCATTGTATAAGGCTTCAGAACCTTGACCGTCGCAATTACCTGTTATGCAATATGCATTGTAACAAACTGTGTAAGTTCCACTGGGAAAAGTGCCGGTCATACCTTCAATATCTGCAATCGCTTGACTGTGGTATGTAAGCTGTGAAGTATTAACGGTAGCAGCGGTATAACTCTGAGCACCTGGGACCAAAAGCACAACTCCGCTTTTCATCGTACAAACCGGTTTCCCGCCAGCAGAAACGGTAGCTATAAAATAAGCGTTGAGATTAGCAGCACCAGTGAACTGAATATCTATGTTCCAGACATCGGCAGCCATAAACCGAAAGCTGTTTGTAAACCGCGGATGGAATGTTAATGGGCTTCCTTTTGCGGCGACAAAAAACAATCCCAGAATTACACAAACTAGATATTTTCGCATGGTTCAATATTTATAATGGTCGTTTATATGGGTAGATGAACTCCATGCTCATTTTCAATAATGGGCTCGAAATGTCTCTATTTAGTACAAACTTTATGTTTGATTTATTCGAATATAAAAAACTAAAAACCACAAATCCAATTAGAAATCATTAAATTTTTTTATTCGTTTAAACAATTAGCGGTTTTATCACAGCCATATCATAGTTTCGTAATAGTATATTTTTCAAGTAATTGATAGTATAGATGTTTACCACTATAACAAGGCGTATATTAATACTGTTTGCCGTGTACACCAATTCTATCATGGTATATGCACAAACCACTGATTCTACCAATACGAGAAAATCTTTTTATTTAGATTCTACAAATTATTTCAAACAAAACAAACTTGATTCAGGTTTTCTAAAATCGACCACCGGCTTGTCTAAACTGAAAAATCGTATCATTCCAGACAGCGCTTCACTTTATGAGTTACTTACACCAAAAATCAAAGGTAGAATTGGATTAGAAGGCTATCATACTAGCTTTCAAAATCCAAGGATGCTCAACGAACCACAATATTTAAGATTATCCGGTAATACAGCTATTTCAATGGGAGGCTTGCCCTTGTTGGTCGACTTCTACAGAACAAGTGAAACTCAAACTTTTTACAACAGCAACTATATAAAGGTCAAGTTCGATTACCAAACTTTTATTAGCAACGTCACCAAACAATGGGAACAACAAATGCAAAGAGCGAGTACAGATGCTAATTTATCTAAATATCAGTCTCGAGTGCATGACAAGCTGATAATAGAAACTGAAAAACAAAAGGACGCACTCAAAAACCAACAATTATCACTAGAAACCAAACTCAAGGAACAACAAGAAGCCTTTTTACTTCAATATCAAAATCAGGCAGACTCCGTCTCCTTGAGTCTCAAAGACAGCCTAACAACCAGAATTGGGGCAAAAAGAGATTCAATGGAAAAAAATGAGCATCCCAAAATGCTATCGGCCGACAGCATGAAATTGGAACAATTGAAGAACGACACCCAGCGAATCGCAGAAAGTTTACGGGAAATTGAAACCCAATTACAAAATCTCCAAAACAAGCGACGACAATTAGATAGTACCTTTAACGCAGACACGGCCAAGTTTAACCAGTATAAAAGGTTATTGGAGGATCCTGAAGCCAATGTGACATCTTGGTTAAAAGAACAAGGGCTTCCTCCTCAATTGGGACTACTTTCCAGAATAAAAGATTTTCAAACGGGCATTATCAATCCATTGATTCATACTTACAGTATTTCTGGTGTCAGTATGAAAGGTCTTGAAAGTAGTATCGCGCTCGGTAAGCAAACGTTGAACTTCGCATTCGGCAAGGCGATTATCTCAGATTTCAATTCATACAATAGAGCAAACAACAGATATGAAAGGACATTCATCGGTGTGAATTATGACTTGAAAGTTCATAGTCATTTTTCATTACATCTATTTGGTCATTATGCTACAGACCCTAAGAGTAAATTTATTAACCAGAATCGAATTGCATTGCAAAACGGAGTCGTTGGTTTCAATGCCGTTTATCGGTCCAACAAATGGCCCAAATTGGACCTATCCTATGCCAAAAGCAGTTTTAAAGCACACAAAAATTTAGAATATAAAACCCACTACTTTTATTCAAGCCCGTATTCGATATCCCAACAAGCCATGAGTACAGGAGCTTATAAAATATTGGCCGAGAAAACCGTTGTTAAAGGATTTGCATTGGAAGGAAGCACCCAAATGGTAGGTCCTAGATATAAGAACCTCGGAAATCCTTTCATGCGTGTTAATTTCATTGAACACATCGCTAAAACAAAATTTGCGTTTTATAAAAACCAGATAAACGCCTCTGTATTCTATAAAACCACACGCGACAATCCGCTAAGAATAAGCGAAGTTACTAATATCAGCAGTGGATATGGTTTAAGTCTAAATACGCATTTCAAAAACAAAAAATTGCCCAATTTTATGGCTTCTCTATCTCCTTACGAACAGGGGAACAATCATCCTGACAGCCTATTTCGAATCAATAGTAAATTCTCTATTCTTACCGCCGGAATGACTTATCGTAAAGGGAAAAGAACCAAATACTTCCTCATGGTTTATGGTAGCCAAAGTCGCATGCAATTTACCGACACCTTCTTTGCCATAGTTCGTACCTTATCTGTATCGCAAGATTTATCAATTGGTAAAAAACTCACCGTGGGCATGGGAAGCACTTTTATCAGGACTTTCCCATCCGTCGATAGTACACAAGCAAATATCCATCAAGCTCGAATCAATTATAAAATCGGCAAATCAACGTCAATTTCATTAAATGGTTTTTCATCGCAATTTTTAAATGGCGCTTATCGCAGAGGCGGCAGCTTAACCGTTTCAGCACCAACAGGAAAACATTTGAAAATTTCTATCAAAGCGGGTTACGATCATTACTACAAACTTTGGGGAGTTGATAATAAAGAAGCTTTCTGGGGATTGGGTAAGATAGAATACCTATTTTGATCATTTAATCCAATTTTCATTTACACACTCAAAGGGATAATGTCATTTTTTCAATAAAATGCATGCATTTTCTGTGTGAATCAATTCTATCCAGTACTTTATCAGGTCCTTTTTTTAGTAAAAATACCATTCGGGAGTAATATCTGGGAAATAATCGGCACTTTCATGAAAGAAACTCAATCATCCAAGTGAATTTCATTGCAATTTGTCGGAATTATTTAGCGCTTTTGGGAATTTTACGGTAAAACCACCGCAATTTTGGGAATTTCATGGAAAATTATGGTAATTTGATGGTAATTTGATGGTAATTT
>JBEIKF010000174.1:0-4639 GCA_040379905.1 Crocinitomicaceae bacterium | reverse complement strand
TTGCCTCCGAAATAATCAACGTTGCCAGTGGCCCCAATAAAATATCCAGCCTCAGTTGTTGTATACGAGAAATTAGACCCCGCATTTCCACTAACTATTTCTGTACCTATAAGATTACCATCAAGAAAAAGCTTTTTAGTTATTCCATCAAAAGTAGCAGCAACGTGATGCCAAGAATTTAAGAGTGAACCGCCATTAACAGGCACATCCAATTCGGAATAAAATCCATTTTGAAATCCAAGTCCAAAAGAAAGCAAACCCCCATGATTTTGAAATCCCAATAAAAAATCTGGATTAGCAGCCCCTTGCTGACGCATAAAATCTTGCTCAAACCAATATCCAGTGTAATAATTTGTTGGAAATATCCAGATATCCATTGACATTTGATTGTATGCGCTTAAGTCAATCAATGAAAAGTTTATTCTATCATTACCATCAAAACTATACGCACTATTCACATTACCGAATCGATCCGTGGTCAACGTGGCACCATTCACCGTTCCGTGGTTTCCATTGCCACTTGCATCATTCGCATTGCCCGTAAAAGGCCAATAGCCGACAAGTCCGTCCGATGGAATTTGAGCAGCAACCGGATTCGCCGCAAAAAGAGCCAACGCGAGCCAAAAAAGAGAGAATACGTTTTTCATCATTTTCATATTTATTTCTTTATCATGCATGCGCCAATTGGCCGCATTCACTTGATTTTGAAGTCACGCGAAGTTAAATCATATTCAACTACTTATGTAATACATAACTATATATTTTGCTGATTCTAACTCGCATATTCCCGCGTTGCGATCAAACCTTCGAAAAAAAATGAAGTTCCAACAACGCAGTTCAAACTTATGCTACTTCAATTTCCTCCACAGCCTTTGTCAGTGTTGTATTGTGTGATCAAGTCCCGGCCATTTCTAGCATAAACATTTGAGAAAAGAGTTGATTTCCATTCTGAAATTCACAAAAAAAAGCCCGCTTTCGCGGACTTTGAATCTTACACTAAAAACAATGGCAAAAGACGTTATTCAATTTCAAGATGAGGTAAACAATCGAATTAGATACTTTCAAAATCACTACGTGATATTGGATTCTGACCTTGCACATTTTTTTCATGTAGAAACTAAAGTCTTAAATCAGGCTGCACAAAGAAATTCGAAACGATTTCCAAATGAGTTCAGATTTCAAATCACTGAATCTGACTTTAACTCTTTGAAGTCACAATTTGTGACTTCAAAAGGAGGAAATAGAAAACTACCTTGGGCCTATACCGAACATGGTATTGCTATGATGGCGACTTTGCTTAGAAATGACGTAGCTATTGCTATGAGCATAGAAATCATAAAAGCGTTTATTTCTATGAGGAGAATTCAGACTAATTACTCAAGTTTAATAGCCCGAATTGAATTGCTGGAAGATTTCAAAATTCAATCATCTGCAATTCTAAAACGTCTTGTGTCAAATGAAAATGAAGTCGATCAAAGCAAATCAGGTATTTTCTTCGACAATGAAATCTTCGACGCATATGTCTTTTCAAGTGAACTTATTTCCAAAGCAAATAAATCAATTATTCTAATCGACAACTACATTGACGAAACCACACTGCTTCAACTTTCAAAAAGAAACAAAAAAGTACATTGTATTATTTACACGGAAAAAATAACCGCACAGTTAAAACTCGATTTAGAAAAACACAATGCGCAATACAATTCCATTGAAATCAGAATTCTGAAAAACGCTCCTGACCGCTTTATTATTCTCGATGAAAAAGAACTCTATCATCTTGGTGCATCTTTAAAAGATTTAGGAAAGCGTTGGTTTGCATTTTCAAGAATAGATGGTCTTGTTAAAGAAATACTCAATCACCTTCGGTGAGCAAACTTTCTAATCAATTGCTGCGTGATTAAACCTTCGAAAAAAAAATAAAGTTCCAATAACGCAGTTCAAACACATAAACCCGCATAACCATTTCTTGATATTCCGCTCTTGCGGAAATAGGTTTGCTTAGAAAAAACAAAACCACCGGTTTAATAATCAGGGTCCGGTGGTATACTGAAACAAATTTAAAATAAAATGAAAGATTTGAAAAATATACTAAACAAAAATTATGTCAACGCTGTTTCCTCCAAAAGGCTGAAAACCTATATAAACGCGGCCGAACAAGATAAAAATTTTCGAATTGAATTGGTGTATTTTTTTATTTCAATCTGAATTACTACTTTTGTTTATCATGATAAAACAACAACTGACTTTACAATATCATCATAAATATTCAACAAATGTATTTTAGAAAGCAAGAGTTAATAGACTCCCAAAATGAAAGTCTATTTTTATGGGGAGCTAGGCAAACCGGAAAAAGCACGCTGTTAAAAACGCTGTTTCCAAATGCGTTGTGGTTTGATCTTTTACTTTCAGATGTTTATGAAAGATTATTACGAAATCCGTCTTTGCTACGTGAAACCATAGCTGCTGGTCAATACAAAGTAATGATCATTGATGAGATACAACGTATTCCTGAATTATTAAACGAAGTTCATTGGATCATTACCCATTTGCCGGTAAGGGTTATTATGAGCGGATCAAGTCCAAGAAAAATTATTCGCTCGAACACCAACCTTCTTGGAGGAAGGGCATTGAGGTATGAACTCTACCCATTCACCAGTGAGGAAATTCCAAACTTTGATTTATTAAAGGCCTTGAACAACGGCTTACTGCCGAGGCATTATTTGTCATCATCGCCAAAAAAAATGATCTCAGCTTATGTTGGAAATTACCTACGCGATGAGATTGCAGGAGAAGCAAAAATTCGCAATGTTGCCAATTTTTCACGCTTTCTTGAATCGGCCGCATTCAGTAACGGTGAGATGGTTAATTATGCCAACATTGCTTCAGATTGTGGTGTGAGTGCGGTAACAGTAAAGGAGTATTTTCAAATATTGGAAGATACGCTCGTCGGACGATTCCTACCATCTTATCAAAAGAAACCGAAAAGAAGAGTAATTACCGCACCGAAATTCTATTTCTTTGATATTGGAATTGTAAATTATTTATTAAAAAGAGGGAGAATAGATTTCGGAAGCGAGCTATTTGGGAATGCATTTGAGCATTTTATTTACAATGAATTATACGCGCACAGCAGCTATTCTGGGAAAGATTATCCCATTTACTATTGGCGCACCGCTTCACAGATTGAAATTGATTTTGTTCTTGGCAATCACGATGTGGCTATAGAAGTAAAGGCTACTAACAACGTTCAATCGAGGCATCTGAAAGGGTTGAAATCCTTTTCGGAAGAATATTCCGTAAACCAACTCGTTTTAGTGTGCAACGAGCCTCTAGCTAGAATTTCAGAGGGTGTTCGAATATTGCCTTGGAAAGTATTTTTGGAAGAACTTTGGTCAGATAAAATAATTGAATAAACCAGATATTGAATTTAAAAAAACGCAGTTCCACCGCATAAACCCGCATAACCATTTCTTGACTTTCAACACTTACGGAAATAGGTTTGCTGCATGGAACAAAACCTAATGAGATCGGAAATAGATTCACGAATATTCACTATTCGTGGAATGCAAGTGATTATCGACAGAGATCTCGCAACATTCTTTCAAACTTCAACAAAACGTCTTAATGAGCAAGTAAAAAGAAACGCTATCCGATTTCCTGATTCCTATTATTTCCAACTCGATAAAAATGAGAAAAAAGAACTGGTCGCAATTTGCGACCGGTTGAAATCCCTGAAGCATTCCACATCTTACCCTTTCGCCTTTACCGAACACGGCATCGCAATGGTCGCAACCTTACTGAAAACCGAGGTCGCAACAAAAATGAGCATTCACATAATAAACTCCTTTATCCTCTTTCGAAACAAGGTTAATTTCGGACAATTACTCTATCAAAAAATCAATTCCATTGAAAATAGGGTTGTCGAGGAAGCAAAAAGAATCGATTTGATTTTCACAAAATTGGAGACTCAACTTCAGCCGAAATCAGGCATTTTCTTCAACGACCAAATCTTCGACGCATATGTCTTTTCAAGTGAACTTATTTCCAAAGCAAAAAAGTCAATCATTCTCATCGACAACTACATTGACGAAACCACACTGCTTCAACTTTCAAAAAGAAATAAAAAAGTTCTTTGTGTTATTTACACTGAAAAAATAACTGCCCAGTTAAAACTCGATTTAGAAAAACACAATGCGCAATACGATTCCATAGAAATCAGAATTCTAAAAAACGCTCATGACCGCTTTCTTATTCTCGATGAAAAAGAACTCTATCATCTTGGTGCTTCATTGAAAGACCTCGGAAAACGATGGTTTGCTTTTTCAAGAATAGATGGGTTGGTAGAAGAAGTTCTAAATCACCTGAGGTGATCAATACTTCGATGATGAATTTAAAAGCCCTCAACTGGGGGATCAAGGTTTAGATTAATTTGTGCTCTTAAAGAAAAAGATCTATCTTAATATTCCATCCCCCAGCTTCACTGGGGGCAATACCCATGCCGCTCGCAGAGCGAGCTCGGACTTGTTATGCGCATAAGTGTTTCTTAACAATGTGAAATAAAAGATTGAATTTCGCTTGAAAAAAATCATGTCGAAATCTATATCACAAATGGCAATTCATTTAGTATTCTCAACTAAAT
>JBEIKF010000173.1:0-4645 GCA_040379905.1 Crocinitomicaceae bacterium | reverse complement strand
GAGCTCACTTGCTTGCTCATGTTGTTTTCGGCGATCTGAAATAAATCAGATTCTGCTGCATTTAATAAATCGAATACGTCACGTGTCTCGTCATAGGCATCTCGAATGATTTCACTGCTCACACGAATTAACTCGCGTTTGATGAATTTTTCTGAAATGATGCGCGCATGGTGTTGAATATGGGCAGAAGAAGCAACGCGATTTGTTAATCCAGCAATGTACGCTGCACCTCCAGCTGCCTCCAGTTCTCCATTTTTTTGAAGTCTTGAAGTAACCGTAACCAAGTCAATTGGATTTGTCGATGCAAATAATTCATGAATGGCCTTGTAAATAAATTGATGCTTCGGATCGTAAAAACTATTTTGGTGTAAAATATCAATGGTGTCATTAACAGCATTTTTCTCAAGCATCATCGCACCTAAAACAACTTGCTCAATATCAATTGCTTGCGGTGGTATTTTACCTAAATCACCTGTTAAAACAGAGGGAGATTTTATTCTTGAAATTGGCTTGCGATTGTTTTCCTGTTGATCCATAAAACAAATATACGGAATGCGAATCGTCCTTCCTAAAGACATTTGAATTTCTTTGCAAAAAGATTTTAAAGGTAGTTTTCAACAATTGTTAATTTCTTAAAAAAGAATTACTTAAGCTCATTTAAGGCTATTTTAGTTCCAATTTTTAAGGTTATAAAGTCAATTGCTTTTTTGGGGCTTCGTGCAGGTGAATATTCACGACCGTAAAAAATAATCTGTAAGTGTAATTTATTCCAAATTTCTTTTGGAAACAGTTTCTTCGCTTCTCTTTCAGTTTCTTCCACATTTTTTCCCGATGAAATTCCCCATCGTGTTAAAAGTCGGTGTATATGCGTGTCTACTGGAAATGCCGGAACACCGAAGGCTTGAGACATAACAACGGAAGCAGTTTTATGACCAACTCCTGGTAGTAACTCCAAATCCTCGAAATTAGATGGAACCTCACCAAGATGTTTATCAATGATTATGTTAGACAGATCCCAAATTGCCTGAGATTTTCTCGGTGAAAGTCCACAAGGTCTTATGATTTCTCTAATTTCCTCTACCGACAAAAGAATCATTTCATGAGGTGTTTTAGCCTTTTTGAACAAATTCGGGGTAATTTTATTTACTCGTTCATCCGTACATTGCGCTGAAAGAAGGACAGCGATTAAAAGCGTATAAGCATCTGAATGATCCAATGGAATTGGTGTTTCCGGATACAATCGTTCAAGTTCCGTTAAAATGAATATGCCTTTCTCTTTTTTCGTCATAAAAAACCAAGTGTAAAAATATGAACCCAACGATTATCTGAAACCATAAACCAAAAGACAAATGGACCAGCGAAATAACGTGTAAAATAGCTCCCCATTATAAATAGCGCATCCCTTTTGCGATAAAAAAAACGAAACTAGCGGATATTAAAAATATAAAAACAAGAACAATAGATGAATAAATTGTCAAATGAAACTGAATTTGATTTTTTACATTACCAACAAAATGGAATCCTCTCAGTGATAGATGTAAAATTTTTGTTTTTTCAAGCGATATAAATGGATTCTGATTAATTTCTGTAAGATCGTTTTTAGATATTACATAGGTTCCATTTTTGGATGTGATTATTTTTCTTGTTAAAACATCATTTATAAAACTCATTTTTTTTTCATACTGTAAAATAACATCAGACTCAAGCCTTTTGGGAAGTATTAAATCAATAACTAGAATAAGCACTAATAATAATGAGGTGAAACTGATTACAAATGTATAGCTCCACGTAACCCCACTTTGCAATCCATCATACCATTTATTTATTTTTTCGGCCTTCCTACGCTCATTTTCCAAGACCATCTTTCTCCACTTTTCGTTTATCTTTCTGCGTCTTTCCAACTCCAAATCAATCTGGATTTGATAATCGCGATAAACTTTATTTTGAAATGTCTTTAAAATGAGGTTGTAAACCTTATTGAGGTTCTGAAAAAGTTCTTTTGCGTTTGGTGAATTATTGCGATCAGGGTGATATTTTTTTGCTAATTCTTTATACCTTTTCCTAACCTCCTCCTCAGTTGAATTCTCTGGAAGACCGAAAAAATCAAATAATTGCTTTCCAGTCATCCATTTTTATTTTTTGAATTGTTTTTAAACGATTTACCTTACCACTTTTCGTACGATCGAAACCTTTTATATTGATATAAACTTTGGGTATTTCAAATTTATCAAGAACACTTTGTAATCTAACTTTTTCAGGTATAAAATTCGAATTATTTTCAATAACCAAAGCCAATTTTTGACCCAAACGAGCATCGTTCAAGCCTGTGATAAAAAACGAGAATGGTAAGAGATCCGATAGTTTTTGTTCGATTTTCTCTGGATTCAATTTCACTCCACCACTATTGATAATATAATCAGAGCGACCTAACCACTCGAATTGTTTGGGTGAAATTATTCTGACAACATCATTAGTTCGAATAGGCTGCTGAAACATTTCGGAATAATGAATTACCAAATCGCCATCTAGATCACTAACCTCAACTCCATCAACTGTTTTATAAAAATCATCGGTTTCTTTCCCGATTTTACGCAGCGCGACATGTGAAACTGTTTCAGTCATTCCAAACGTTTGATAAACCGTCAATTCATTTTCCTTCAACAAATTAATTAATGAATTTGAAACGGGAGCACCACCAACAATAATCGTCTTAATTCGTTGAATCTTATCTGGGCTTTCAATTAAAATTTGTTCAAGCTGCAAAGGAGCCAATGCCACGAAATCCATGTTTTCATTAATATTCAAAAGCGGATTGGCAGCTGGTTCAACAATTGTCAAATTCCATTTCCCGACAAACGCTCGAGCAAGCATCATTTTTCCCGCTATCGTCTCCAAAGAAAGACAAACCAAAGCGTTAATTCCTTCTCGAAGATTAAAAAACCGAATCGTTTTTGTGGCTGATAAAATCATTTTTTCCTTCGGAATAAAAATCTTTTTAGGCTCACCTGTAGACCCGGAGGTAAATACCTCTATTGAATCATTATAATCCCATTCCGTCTTGAATTTCAGATAAGCTTTATCTAATGACTCATTTTGGAATTTAGAGGAAATCATTTTAGAATTCTATATCTAGATTAAACAGATTTTTAAGCGTATGAAGATTTGGATTTCTTCTTGCTAAAGCGTTAAATTTATCTTTTCCGGTAAGATATTTAACTTCTTTGTTTGGGTTATCTGATAAAATTAAGTTTATATCAACCTGATAATTATTCAAGTTTTTCCTTAAGAAATTAATAAAATCACCAAGAATGGGACTGATGTAGTCTATTTGTATTTGATTGTCAACTTCCAGTCCAAATTTCTCTTCATCTAAAAAATGAGGTTCTCTTTTTATCAAGGCGTGATAAAACGTTTCCATTCCATTCTCCTTCATTTGAAAAGCGAACTGTTTCCAATACATTTTCACCTGTTCCTTGGAAAATCCTTCTCGAGGCATGTCATCCTGATTTGGAGATACTTCTTGAGCTCTCTGCTCCTCTAAAATTTTTTTGATCGATACGTGAGTAGAACCAACATTACCAGTTGGCTCTGATAAAACCTTCGGCACCGCTTCCTCCTGAACGTAAGATTGTTTTACAACCGGTTGATTTACCTTAGGGGTTTGCGTGTTTTTACGTAAACTTTGATTCGGAAAAGGAAGAATCTCAATTCGGTCCGTTAGCCATTTTTTTTTTCCTGCTCTTGCTTGAGCGAACAAAGTTGCATTAAACCAACTTCTATCAACAGCCTTGGATTTTTCGATGATTTGTAGTCGACATCAATTTTACTTAGAACTGCTAAAGCCCTTAAAATCCTAGAAGATTCTGTCGATTTTGATTGCTCAACAAATTTTTGTTGAATTGTTTCAGGAACATCCATTAAAGAAAGGGTCCTAACATCTTTGCAAACCAATAAATCACGATAATGATCAGAAAGACCTATTACAAAATTATGTCCATCAAATCCTTTTTGATAAATATCGTTTAAAATTAAAAGTGCAGATGGAATATCCTCCTTTTCAGCGCATTCAACCACTTTAAAATAGTAGTCATAATCCAATACGTTAAGGTTTTCCAAAACGTGCTTGTAAGTCACCGTATTTCCTGCGAAAGTTACAATTTGGTCAAAAATTGATAGTGCGTCTCGTAATGCACCATCAGCTTTCAGTCCAATCAAATGCAATGCCTCTGGATCGGCAGTGACTCCTTCTTTCGTAGCAATAACGGCCAAATGATCTGAGATGTCCTTAACTCGAATTCTGTTGAAATCGAAAATTTGGCAACGAGAAAGAATAGTTGGAATAATTTTATGCTTTTCAGTAGTCGCCAAAATGAAAATGGCATGTTTTGGTGGCTCTTCTAACGTTTTCAAAAAAGCATTAAAGGCGCTCGTGGAAAGCATATGAACCTCATCGATGATATAAATTTTGTGAGTTCCTAATTGCGGTGCAATTCTTATTTGTTCAATTAAACTCCGAATATCGTCTACCGAATTATTCGAAGCTCCATCCATTTCATATACATTCAATGAATTTCCTGTATTGAAAGATAAACATGAATCACAAACGTCACAAGCCTCAACTTGTTCCGTTCGATTGAAACAATTG
>JBEIKF010000172.1:0-4645 GCA_040379905.1 Crocinitomicaceae bacterium | reverse complement strand
GTCAACAAGATATGACTCCAATTCCTTAATGGTTTCAAACCCGTTTTCATTTATTTCATTGAATATTTTCCCAACGGTCATAAATGTCAAATCATTCTCTTTGCAGAATTCAACTATTTTTAGATGTTCGGTAATTGAATCGGTTCCTAATTCTAACATATCACCTAGAATTGCGATTTTATTAGGTTGTGTATTGGAAACAAAACTTTCAAGTGCGCTTCGCATACTAGAAGGATTGGCATTGTAACAGTCAACAATTAACGTGTTTTTATCCGTTTTCATCACTTGCGAGCGATTGTTGGTAGGCGTGTATGATTCAATGGCTTTATTGATTTGTTCAAATGGTACCTCAAATTGAACTCCAAAACTTATCGCTGCTAGAAAATTATAGAAGTTGTAGGAACCGACCAGTTTCGTTTGTATTTCTGGTGATTCGTAGTTATCGTATTCCCATTGAAGAACAACAAATGGATTTAGTTCAATTAATTTGCCCTTTACTTTGGCTTCTGCATTTGTGCCATAAGCGAATTTGTTGGGGTTTAAATAACATTCCTTTGCAATGATATCATCGTCCGAATTATAGATGATAGATCCATTACGTAGATCGATGAAATTAAATAGTTCAGTTTTGGTTTTTATAACGCCTTCCAATGATCTGAATCCTTCCAAATGTGCTTTTCCGATATTCGTTATGATTCCAACATTCGGTTCTGCGATATCCACCAATTCTTGAATATCACCTGGTTTGTTGGCTCCCATTTCAATAACGGCTAGTTGATGAGACGATTCAAGTGATAATAGCGTTAGCGGTACACCAATATGATTGTTCAAATTTCCAATTGTACAAAGTGTTTTGTATTTTTCTGACAGCACACAGTTGATTAATTCTTTGGAGGTAGTTTTTCCATTGCTTCCTGTTATTCCAATTAGGGGTATATTGAATTTTTTACGATGGAAATTGGCTAGTGCTTGAAGGAAATCTAAAGAATCCTGAACATAGAATATGTTTATGTTGTCGGCAAGTTGTTTTTCATCAACAATTGCATATTTTGCTCCATTTGAGATTGCATCTTTTGCATATAAATTCCCGTTGAAATTTTCTCCTTTTAGCGCAATGAAAAGCGAGTCTTTTTTAATTTTTCTTGTATCGGTACAAACCCCCGATGAATCATAGAATAATTCAAGCAAATTTTCCATGAGCAATATTAAAAAAAAAGCCCGACTAAATCGGGCTTCATTTTCGAATTATTGTTTCTTTCGGTTTGGTCTTGAACTTCCGATGCGATCCATTGCACATCTAAATCCAATCATAGCAGATGATTTGTCTTCATCTAAGAACCTTCGACTTCCTGGAGACATCCAGTATGTTCGATCGGCCCATGAACCTCCTTTATACACTCTAGATTTATTGGAGATTAGGGTTGTTGGCCAACCACTTGACCCATCCGCTAAGTCATTACCTTCCATATCTTTATTTTCATACTGGCTCTGGTACATAACTTGCTTTGGATCTCTTTTACCCGAATTGATGTCGTCAATTTTCTTTTTGTTATTGTAATCAATGGAAGATTCTAAATCACCATCTAAATAATCGATGTAGTCATCCTTGCGATAATTTAAGCGATCCTTATTTTCTTTAATTGTTACATTTCTCCATCGCTGATTACCTTTCGTTTCAGTTATAAACTCCGTTAAACCATTACGTAGAGTTAATATCCAAGACGTTACATTCGGATCTTGCTGATAATCTTTGAAACGATAAGTTAAATAATCATTTGAAAAGATAGAAGAAAGAATAACTTCTGCTGTCAGGTTAGCTGGGTCGTTCAGATCATATTTTGTAAAATAAAATCCTACTTTTTTATAATTTTCAGCAGAACTACTTATATCGATATTATAAATAGGATCCGTAGCTGTGGTGACGTCAATAGCATCCCAATATGCAAAATCGCGTCCTCTATAATCACTTACGTTCACCGATTTTTCACTCAATTTATTCCCGAAAAGTACTGTTTCAATATAAGCTGAGGCTTTGGTAGCGTTTCCTTTACTTTGAAGATAAATAGCTGTATCCAAGATAGCATTTATATCATCTAGAACTGCAAACTGTATACTGTCGTTTTTCGTAAATCGGCTGTTACTTGCAATAAAGTTTGAACTTGGGGCGTTGTATTTAAAGCGCGTAGAGTCCTGACGAGATTTGATTTGAACGCGTGACGGCGTCGTATTTGCGATTGGTTCTTTCGTATCAATAGATTTTTCTCTACTTACAGCATTCCCTTTCTTCACTTTCACCTTGAATACAGTCGGTGTGGAAACTTCTAGTTCAATTATCGAGTCAGTTATCTTGAATTTAGGATTTATTGTAATACCATTAGGTAGACCAGATAAATCCCATTCAGGTGATTTACCATTATTTTTCTTTGCATCCCAAATAATGCCATTATTTTTTAAAGTTACAATGTCTTTGTCCTTGGATAGTTCGAACGTAAACACATCTAGAGGTCCATCTTTAACTTTAGTTGTGCTGTAATTACCTGAATATTTTTTATCCATAGCTAAATCCCTCTTCGTGTCTGATAGATAAAGGATACGCGCATATTCATTCACGTATTCTTTCATAGCAAGCACGTCATATATGTTTTCACTAGCTTTAACTGGTTTGTCATATAGACCATCTGGAACTTTTAATTGTGTTTTGTAGACATTACCTCTAAATGGCATGAATTCAGCAAATACTTCACTTGATAATGGTCTATAAACATCCATTACCCATTCTGAAACATTACCTGCCATGTGATATAGTCCATAATCATTAGGCCAGAAATCATCTACGCGAACGGTGATATCACCTCCATCGTTTAACTTTCCAGCTATTCCCATTAAATCACCTTTACCACGTATAAAGTTGGCTTGAATTGCACCAGCAAATTGTTGTTCTTCTTGACGAACATAGTGACCATCCCAAGGATAAATTCTTCTCTCGCTGATGTTTTCAGAATTTGGATCTAAATTACCTTTAAGTCCAAGTGCAGCAAATTCCCATTCCGCTTCAGTTGGTAACCTGTAATTAGGTAGAAGAATACCATCCTCCAATCTTACAGGTCTTGAACCCAATCGGTCGTTATCTGCATCAGCATAAACTGGATCGAAATTCTCAAGTTGATATGGATCTCTTGGTATTTTTCTTCCTTTGTTATCCAATGGAGCGCCGTCAGAGGAGACGTTACCCTTGGTTTTCCCTTTACCTCCTGCAACATTATTATTTACTGTATAACCTCCTTTGGTAGTGTACTTTCCGGTTTTAGGATCAAGTTCAGCTGTTCCTGTTTCAACCATGTAGGTACCGTTCAAATAATTTTCAGTGCTAAACATATTTTGAGGCGTGGAATTCCATGAATCATATGGATCAGCTGAAGAACCTTTAGTTGGTTTTGCTCCAGTTCCAGATGAGGTAGCGCCGATTGCAGCACCAACATCCCCACCTTCGGAATATCGAGCATCAGCGAAATGCCATTTGATAATTCCTTCTCGAACTAAAATTGCTTCGTTAACACGGTCAGTTCTCCATTTACAAAAATCATTTGCTTGCAACCAACTTACTCCAACTACTGGATAATCGCGGTAAGAAGGATGTCTGAGATAGTAATCTGCATATTTTTCCATATAACCCAAAGGTGTTCTCCAAGCCAATGTATCTGGTAGACATTTTTTGTAAACGTGCGGATAGGATTTGTTATATACACGTTTCATCCAATACATGTATTCCAACCAATGAAAATTAGTTACTTCTGTTCTGTCGATATAAAATGACGACACTGTAACACGAGCCGATCTTGCATTCCAATCAAACATAACATCTTGCTCTGTTTGTCCCATTGTGAAGGATCCACCTTCCACGAGAACAAGTCCAGGACCAGTTTCCTGTTCTTTCGCATCGAATTTTTCAAATCCACCATTCTCATAGTCATTGTAATTCCATCCTGTTGAGGTAGAACGATCTTTGGCGCACGAAACTACGAGCGATAGACCTACAAAGGCTAGAAAAAGTTTTTTAAAGGTTCCTATTTTCATGACTTTACGAAATTTGTCTTAATTAAACTTACTTTTTATAAAAAGGTTACAGATTAGAAAGAAGGACACGAAATCTTCCTGAAGTTTTTCGGTTTCTTTTTACATTTAAGGTTGATTCCCATCGATACCTCGTGTGAACCGCCTGAAACTCCATTCCCTAACTTTGAAACAGTTAAATCGTAGCTGTAACCTACTTTAAAACGCTCTGTGGATACGCCCAAACAAATAATGAATGCATCTCGATTACGATACCATGCTCCAACTGTGAAATCACCATATTTTAGGTACGTCCCAATATTCAATTCTTGAAAACCATTTTGATATTGATAAATAATGTTTGGCATGATGCTCGTAGTGCTGGCATAACGACCTTTGTTACCAATAACAATGTTTGCACCTGCATGGGCCGTATACCGCCTTGGTAAACGTGATTCTCCTAAAATCAGAGATTCATCAGGCCTATTTATATGATGAACTGCAGCACCGCAATAAAAGTGTGTTCCAACACCACCAATTCCTGCTGATGCATCGAACAAACCGCGTCGTCCAGTGCCACGGGGCACCGCGCGTG
>JBEIKF010000171.1:0-4669 GCA_040379905.1 Crocinitomicaceae bacterium | reverse complement strand
TAGAATTGTTGTTAAACTAAAAACTTCGACTATGACTATCAGAAACTTATTTATTTTAATCTTCACTAGTGTAGTTGCCTTTTCTTACGCTCAAACCATCAGTATTATTGGAACATTTACGAATTGGTCCACTGACGTGAATATGAGTTCAACTGATAACACAAATTGGACGTTAACTTATACCTTCACTGCAACGGAACAGTTAAAATTCAGACAAAATGCTTCTTGGACTGTTAATTGGGGAAATTCAGGTTTTCCTTCCGGAACAGGAGTTCAAGATGGACCAAATATTCAAGTGCCTGCTGGCGAATATAACATTACATTTAATAGTGCAACAGGAGCATATAACTTTCAATCAAATAATCCAAATCCACCTTCAAATGTCAATCCTACAAACCGTCAATTGGTTTTACAAGGATTTTGGTGGGACTATTGGAATAATAATTATCAAAATGGATGGGCAAATTACCTAACCGAACTTGCACCACGCTTAAAATATCTGGGTATTGATGCCGTTTGGATTCCACCAACAATAAAAAATACAGGAACAAATAGTGTTGGTTATGCGCCATTTGATCATTATGATTTAGGGGACAAGTGGCAAAAAGGAAATGTTAAAACGCGCATGGGTGACAAAGACGAATTGTTGCGAATGATGGCTGTTTTCAAAGCGAATGGAATTGATGTAATTCAAGATGTGGTTTTAAATCATGTGGTTGGAGCCGGAAGTCAAACTGGCAGTGGAGGTCAAGATCCTGCTGCTATGGATGATGGACAAACCAATCGTTATAAAAACTTTAGGTATTCCAGTTTTGCAACTCCAGGAAATAACGAGACATCTCTAAATTATTTTGCGCGTGCTGGAAGATTTCCAAAAAATTGGCAAAACTTTTATCCGAATCCAAACAATGCATGTTGCACAAATGAGATTAATAGTCCTTACTGGGGGCCAGATATTTCATACGAAAGCAATGCATTTGGTCAGAGTAGTAATGCCACAACTTACAATCCGACTCAAGCTTCTGACTACATGCGAAACGGGATGCGTAATTGGATGATTTGGTATAAAAAACAAATGGGTTGGGATGGATTAAGATTGGATGCTGTAAAGCATTTTCCATCGAGTGTTTCCGAGGATTTGTTGTGGAATCTGCAAAATAATGCTGGATGGGCCAGTGGAGGAAATGATTTGTTCTCAGTTGGAGAGTGGGTTGGAGGAATCAACGAAATGGATAGTTGGTGCAACCAGGTGCAAAATAGATCTGGAACTTTTGATTTTTCATTAAGAGGAAATCTTCGAAATATTGTAGCCGGTAACGGAAACTATGATTTGTCGAATATTCCTGGATCTCAACAAATCAATAGACAACGAACGGTTCCATTTGTAAACAATCATGATACGTTCAGGCCGCAGTTAAACGCGCAAGGAAATTACGTTGGTTGGAACACGGCACTTGGAACAGAAGTTGAACCAAATGATGGACGCAATAGTATGGTGCATGCAATTG
Organism: Crocinitomicaceae bacterium; assembly: GCA_040379905.1. Lineage (GTDB taxonomy): Bacteria > Bacteroidota > Bacteroidia > Flavobacteriales_D > Crocinitomicaceae > UBA952. The sequence goes on along the minus strand of JBEIKF010000171.1, from coordinate 3,161 downwards.
CTTTGTCTGTCGATGGCGCTCCACAAGTGTTTTTCGAGGATTTGTTTAATATTGGATACAATGGCAATCGCTTTACACACGATCCAAAAGTTGATTCTACCTTGCCGACAAGAAGTGACATTGAAAATTTACTTTGGTGTCATCAAAATCTTCGTTTTAAAGAAGGTGCTTATATGGTAAGATGGCAAGCGGCTGATGCTTTGGTAATTGAAAGACAAGCAAAAGCGTTGATCGCAGTTACGGATAATTGGGCGCAATGGCAAAATCTGACAGGAGTTCAGACCTCTTGGGCAGATGGTACCATTCTTGTTGATTATTCGGGCGCAAATGGCACTGCACAGCGAACCGTTTATGGGGGTGGAAAAGTTGATATTTCAATTCCTCCGTGCGATGGAACTGCTGCTCAAGGCCGAAGGGGATATTCCGTATGGGCTCCCCTAGGAATTGCAGAAAACTATGTTCGAACTGGTAAAAATATCGTTCAAGAATGGGAGATGGCGGATGATTTAGGTGATTCACATATTTCGTCTTTACAACAAGGAGGTGCTTTACCTTCCAATTCAACAGATTGCAGGACAGTTGGTAGAATTTTTGCCAAAGCGGGATCTGATATGACTTTTTCTGTTTTTCCAACAGATACGACAAGTGGTATTGAATTGGTGATTTTAAATAAAGACTGTGAATCAGTAGATTCGATTACTCAAACCGGGCCATACGACTTTACAGTTACGGCCACCTATGATGGTTGGTACACGATGCGCATTCGAAATGCAACAACTACTCAGCCCGGACAAACTTGTTGGGTGAAAGCGAATTATCGTGCACCTGAAGTTGTTGAAACTACAGGTTTGAAAAATAAATGTGCTTGTACGAGTTCTCCTGTGGTAAGTGCAGTTGAATTGGAAAAGAAGGTAGCAATTTTTCCAAATCCCGCTTCGAGTTCAATTCGCGTGTTTTTAGAAGAAAGCTTTAGCGTTTGGGAAATTACAGATTTGAATGGACGGATTGTAAAGTCAGGGTCAGATATCGCAACAGACTTTGAAATTAATATTTCAGAGCTTCAGTCTGGATTGTATTATTTGAATTTAATTTCCAATGATACACGTGTACACAAGAAATTTATGAAAGGAGATTTTTAAATTTTAAAACAAAAAAAGAAAGGCTACTCAAATTTGGTAGCCTTTCTTATGAAATAAAAAATTCTGAAGTTTATTGTTTGATTAATTGAATTTCACACTCCAATTTAATTTCATCACCAACAACAACATTCCCTGCTTCTGTTACTGCGCTCCAAACGAGGCCGTATTCGCTTCTTTTGATTTTTCCTGTAAGTGTTAAACCAGCTTTCGTTTGACCATACGGATCAACTGCGATACCCGCAAATTCTGCTTTCAGAGTGGCCGGTTTAGTAACGCCGTGAATCGTTAAATCTCCAGAAATTTCAAGTTCATCACTTGCCAATTGCTTGACATCAGTTGAATGAAATAACATTTCTGGGTAATTCGCTGCGTCAAAAAAGTCAGCTGATTTCAAATGCCCGTCGCGATCAGCAACTCCTGTGTTAATGCTGTCAATCGCTGCTTTGAAATTAAATTTCGCAGACGAAAAATCTTCACCCTCTGTAATTGCCTCCGCAGAGAAGTTTCCAAATGTTCCAGACACGTTTGAGATCATCATGTGTCTTACTTTAAATCCGACAGAGCTATGCAAGTTGTCTATGTTCCATTGTGTTTCCATAAATATTTATTTTTTTTGCAAAGCTATTTCAAATTCAAGAAATGTTTCCTTGACTTGAGTTAAGGATTAATCATTGAACTTTTAGAATCAAATGTATATCTTTGAAGTATGAAGTATTTAACACTTTTATTTCTGTTTTTTGCCAAAGTTTCCTATTCACAATTGGTAAATGTTTCGGAAGATACAAAGAAATCAAATGCCAAAGATTCAAGCTCCTCAGTCTATTTAGAAGCCGGAATTTTCTCTGTTAATCGGATGTTGGAATCAAATTCAGCGTTTTTAAATAAACCACTTGGAGAGCGAGTTAACGAGACTAAAATAAATTTATGGTCATACTCTATTGGCATGGTTGCGCCTATTTCGAAGCATTTCGTTTTTGATGGCGGACTGTCCTTTATTCAAAATGGAGAACAATATGCTTGGGAATCTTCTACCAGTGATTCCTCCTTTAGTTACCAAACCAAATACCGTTACATCGGAATGCCTTTGCAAGTCAAATTTCAAACAGGAAAGAACTTTCAGTTTTTCATTGGCGGCGGACTAATTCCTCAAATGCAAGTTGCTTACCTTCAATCGCAGAACTGGACAGATTCCCTTGGAGGTAAGTATGATGAGAAAATTGAAGTTTACAATAACCTAAATTCATTTGTTTTATCCGCTGTGGGATCAGCAGGTGTTGTATTAAATTTCCAAAATAAGTTTGGTTTGCGATTTAGTGCCCAATATCGACGTCAATTAACAGATAGTTATACGAAGTACAACGGATATTTACACAAAACATCAGCTATTGGTTTCACATTTGGGTTAACTCGAAAATTATAACATGAAAATTGCTGAAATTATATCTTCTTTAGAAGAATCTTATCCGTTAGCGCTGCAAGAATCGTATGATAATTCAGGATTGCTTTGTGGAAGAAAAGAATGGGAAGTTACTTCTGTGCTCATTTGTCTTGATGCAATAGAGGCTGTAATCGATGAAGCCATTTCATTGGGAAGTAATCTTATCATAGCCCATCATCCCATAATTTTCAAGGGATTGAAAAAAATCACGGGTTCGAATTATGTGGAGCGCGTCATTGAAAAATGCATTCAACATAAAATCGCACTTTATGCCATTCATACGAATTTGGATAATCATTTTTATGGTGTGAATCGTGAAATTTCCAAACGAATAGGTCTTCAGAACGTGAAGATTTTAAGTCCGATAAAAGCAAATATGTTAAAACTAGTTGTTTTTGTCCCAAAGGAATCGTTGAGTCAGCTGGATTTAGCCATTTTTAATGCAGGCGGAGGTAAAATTGGTAATTACGAAGAATGTCATTTTAGAACTTCTGGTATCGGTACATTTAAACCAACTGATTTGGCAAATCCAAGCATCGGTGAGAGCGGAAAAAAATCGCAAGTTGAAGAATATCGTGTTGAAT
>JBEIKF010000170.1:0-4678 GCA_040379905.1 Crocinitomicaceae bacterium | reverse complement strand
ATGCAATGTATCCCATAAAGCCACCTGCAAATGTGTCTCCAGCTCCAGTTGGATCAAATACTTCCTCGAGGGGTAAAGCTGGAGCAAAGAAAATATGTTCACCATGGAACAACAATGCCCCGTGTTCTCCTTTTTTGATTATGAGGATTTTAGGCCCCATTGCACGAATAACCTTAGCAGCCTTCACTAATGAATATTCATTGGAGAGCTGTCTTGCTTCTTCATCGTTGATAATCAGCACATCAACTAAGGCCATCGTTTTTTTCAATTCATCTAAGGCTATGTCCATCCAAAAATTCATCGTGTCCATAGCGATTAATTTCGGACGTTTATCCAATCGTTCAATTACTTTTCTTTGGACATCCGGACTCAAATTTCCTAGCATTAAAAAATCTGCCCCTTGAAAATTTGCAGGGATTACTGGATCAAATGTTCCAAGTACATTCAATTCTGTCACAAGCGTGTCGCGTGAATTCATATCATTATGATAGCGCCCTGACCAAAAAAATGTTTTCTCCCCTTGTTTAATTTGAATTCCATCGGTATTGATTCCTTTGGACTTCATATAATCCAATGTTTCTTGAGGGAAATCTTCTCCAACAACCGACACAATTCCTTGATTTTCGACGAAGAATGAAGACGATAAAGATATAAAGGTACCTGCACCTCCAACGATTTTATCCGTTTTCCCAAACGGTGTCTCTATGGCGTCGAAGGCAACACTTCCGACAGTAATAAGTTTCATAAAAAAAATTTAACCGCAAAGATAGAGAAATTCAAACGAAACACGAATTTCTTATCAGTTGGAAAACCATTCGAAATAAATTACTTCTCAAATTTCTCCTTTTCCTTCAAAATTTGCTTTCTGAGCGCTTCAACAGCCTCGTCGGCAGCTTCTTCAAACGTTTTACATTGCTTTTTAGCAAACAATTCTTTACCTGGTAAGTGAAGTTTGATTTCGGTGATTTTATTTTCTTTCTCTTTATCCTTATCTAAACGGAGAAAAACTTCAGCAGATTGAACGTGATGATTGAAAATTTCTAGTTTATCCAATTTTTCCTGAATGAAATTCAATAGTTTTTGATCGGCTTTGAAGTGGATTGCATGCATTTTTGATTCCATTGACTAACTATTTAGTGCCCACGAGGATGGGCTTGTGAATAAATCGCGGTTAACTGTGCAAACGAATTATGGGTATAAATTTGTGTTGCAGCCAAATTTGCGTGGCCTAATAAATCTTTCAACGTTTCAAGTCCAGAACCTCTATTTAACATGTGAGTTGCAAAGGTATGTCTTAAAACATGAGGGCTTTTTTTATCCAAACTCGTTGCTTGACTAAGATAAGCGTTAATCTTTCGATAAACGAAGGTTGGGTAGAGTTTATTGCCGTTTTTAAGAACTATTAAGAATTTACTTTCGCCGACAATTTTTCGTTTTTGTGAAATATATTCCTGTATTTGTAAAAATAACCCTGATGAAATCGGAATCAAACGCTCTTTATTTCGCTTACCTAACACTTTGATATATTGCTCATTAACATCGATTTCCTTCAAATTCATCAACTCATTCAATCGCATACCCGTTTGATAAAAAAGCTCTACCATCAATTCATCACGCAGCCCATCGAAATCGTTATTATACATTTCGGCTAATTTATTCGAATCTAATTCGGATTCCTTTGCAAAAACAGGTAATCTTTTTTCATTCTTTGGGCCGTGAATTTTCGCCATCGGATTTGCTTTCACGATTCCTTCCTTTCGCATCCATCTAAATAAGGTGCGTAGTGTCGCTATTTTACGATTAACTGTGCGATTGGTCAATCCTGAATCAATCAAATGAACAACCCATGAACGAAGACCTAAAGAAGTTAAATCTCCAAGATCTGAAATCGATTTAAACTCAAAATAGTCCTGAAATTGGGTCAAATCTGTTTGGTAAGCAGTTACAGTGTGTTCGGAGCATCGCTTTTCAAATTGAAGATATTGAATAAATGCATCGAACATATTGCTGAATTGTATTCATTGAACGCAAAAACTGCAATTTTGTTTCTTGTTTTTTAACTAATTTTACTCAAATTTTTTCTATGCTTCAATCCATGACCGGTTTCGGGAAAAGCAATGGTGTTTTTAATTCTAAAAAAATTTCCGTTGAGATTCGATCTTTAAACAGCAAAGGTCTCGATTTATCCGTGAAATTACCTTCAAGCTACAGGGAATTGGATTCCGAAATTCGTAAGATGGTCGCTGAACGCTTAGACAGAGGAAAAATTGATTTAGGCTTATTTTTAGAAAGTTCAGGTGATGTATCCACTGGTTTAATAAATAAAGAACTAGCTAATCATTATTACCATGAATTAAAATCCTTAAATGAATCGTGGAACGAGAATCCTGCAAATTACCTTGCCTTGGTAGTTAGAATGCCAGAAGTTTTGAATCAGCAAAGTTTTGAATTATCAGATGAAGAGCGTGCTTTCATTTTGAATTTGATCCAAACAACTTGTGATAAACTAAATGAATTTCGGCAACAAGAAGGGGAAGCGTTGATGAAGGAATTCAATTTTCGCATTTTTGAAATTAGACGTTTATTAAACGAAATCCCTCAATTTGAAAATGAGCGTTTGGTCACCATTCGTGATCGAATTACTAAGGGTATAGCTGAAATCGAAGGATTGAACGTTGATGAAAACAGACTGGAACAAGAAATGATATTTTACATCGAAAAATTTGATATTTCTGAGGAAAAAATGCGTCTTTCTAATCACTTGGATTATTTTTCGGAAACCCTTGATACTCCAAGATCAGGCAAGAAGCTTGGATTTATTGCACAAGAGATTGGGCGAGAAATCAATACACTTGGAAGTAAAAGCAACCATGTGGAAATGCAAAAACGAGTCGTGGATATGAAAGATGCGTTGGAAAAAATGAAAGAACAAATTCTCAATACACTCTAGATTTGGATTCAAGCGAAATAAATGGAAAGTGTATAATTTTTTCTGCTCCATCAGGCGCAGGGAAGACAACACTCGTTCATAAACTTTTAGAATCTTCTGATCACTACGCCTTTTCTGTTTCTGCATGTAGCAGAGAACCAAGGGAAAATGAAAGAGATGGAGTTGACTATTATTTCATAGGATTGGAAAACTTCAAAGAAAAAATCTCCGAAAACGCCTTTGTTGAATGGGAAGAAGTATACAAAGACAATTTTTACGGCACATTGAAAAGTGAACTTATTCGCATTTGGTCTATGGGAAAAACGGTTGTTTTTGACGTAGATGTTGTTGGTGGTTTGAACTTAAAAAAGGTATTTAAAAACAATGCCTTAGCCATTTTCGTGAATCCACCGAGTATGCAGATATTGGAGCAACGACTAAGAGGAAGAAAAACCGAATCAGAAGAAAAAATTCAAATGCGTATTTCAAAAGCGCAAATAGAAATGGATCGTGCCGCGGAATTTGATGCAATCATCGAAAACAATATCTTGGAACAGGCTGTTGAACAAGTAAAAGCAGTAACTGCCGAATTTGTAAACAGATGAAAATCGGACTTTATTTCGGGACTTTTAATCCAATTCACGTTGGGCATCTAGTTATTGCCAACTATATGGCGGAATATACCGATTTGGAGCAAATTTGGTTAGTTGTTACTCCGCATAATCCATTAAAGGATAAATCCACGTTGCTGAATGACAGACATCGCTTCAATATGGTTCAAGAAGCGATTTTTGACAACGCTAAATTAAAGGCAAGCGATGTTGAATTCAAGCTGCCAAAACCGAGTTATACCATAACAACGCTAACCTATTTACAAGAGAAACATTCGAAGCATGAATTTTCGCTGATTATGGGGGAAGACAATCTTCGCACTTTTCATAAATGGTATAATCATGAGGTTATTTTAGAGAAACATAAATTGTACGTTTATCCAAGAGTTCTGACGATGCACGAAGAACATGAGGTTAAAACAATATCTCATGATTTACTAAACGACTATCGTTCACATAAAAATGTAATCATCTGCGACGATGCTCCAGTCATGAAAGTTTCTTCAAGCTTCATCAGAGATGCGATTAAAAATGGAAAAGACGTTCGCTATTTATTGACTGAACCCGTTTACAAATACATTGAGGAAATGAATTTCTACAAATAAAAAAAGGAGCCGAAGCTCCTTTCTTGAATCATTTTTAATGAGCTTACTCTTTTATGAATTTCACTGTTTCAACCCCACTTGCGTGAGAAACATTTACAAAATACATTCCTGATTTAACACCAGTCAAATCAAAAGAAACATCACTTCCATTTGATAACTCCTTATTGGCAATTACCTTGCCCTCAACATTAACAATTGAAACCGAATTTGCCTTCATATAAGAGGTAATTCCTTCAATCTTGATTAAATCGTTTGCTGGATTCGGAGAAACTGTAATAGGCGCAATGAATTGCTCGATTGTCCCTGCTGTTCCCAATACAATTCTATATCCGCTGAAAGATGTTGGAACTTCAACAGCCTGCTGACCAAGAAATGGTATTTCAACCAAAACCGTTGCTGTGATATCAATTGTTAGTGGATAGGTACCCGCTGTGCCATTTGTGCCAAAAACATTTGCGCAACCATTAGCACCTCCAGCATACGAACAATTCGCTAAATTACATGCATAATCAAACCCTGTTGGTAAACCATTT
>JBEIKF010000169.1:0-4696 GCA_040379905.1 Crocinitomicaceae bacterium | reverse complement strand
TTCGGTAATTGCTGCATCCAAGAATTTGAAGGTTGAAATTTTTGTGGTAGACAACAACAGTGTTGATGGATCAGTAGAACTCGTTAGGGAAAAATTTTCTGAGGTAAATCTAATTGCAAATAAGGAAAATACTGGTTTTTCGAGAGCGAATAATCAGGCAATTCAATTGTCATCCGGCAAATACATTTTGTTACTCAATCCGGACACGGTTGTTGAGGAGGATACGTTCGAGAAAACACTAAAATTTATGAACGAGCATCAAGATTCAGGCGGACTTGGCGTTCGAATGATTGATGGAAAGGGTAAATTTCTTCCTGAATCAAAACGTGGATTTCCTTCGCCTTGGGTCGCTTTTTGTAAGATTTTTGGTCTATCAAAAGTTTTTCCGAAATCAAAAACATTCGGTCAATATCATTTGGGTTATTTATCTGAATTTGAAATCAACGAAATCGACGTCTTAAGTGGCGCATTTATGTTAATGCGAAAAGAAACATTGGACAAAGTAGGTCATTTAGATGAAACGTTTTTCATGTATGGTGAGGACATCGATTTGTCCTATCGAATTAAGTTGGGTGGATATAAAAATTATTATTTCCCTGAGACCAAAATCATTCATTACAAGGGCGAGAGTACGAAAAAGAGCTCCGTGAATTATGTCTTTGTCTTTTACAAAGCAATGGTGATTTTCGCGAAAAAACATCTTTCCGCAAACAATGCTCAGTTGTTTTCAATTGCAATTAATTTAGCAATTTATTTTAGGGCTTCGTTTGCAATCTTAAATCGTTTCGTTCAAAAAATAAGCATACCTTTCTTTGATTATTCTCTTTCTTTGATTGGGTTGTTTGTACTTGCCAATCGTTGGGCACAACAGGATATTCATTTTCCGGACCGCGCTTATTTTATTTCATTTCCAATTTACGTTCTTATCTGGTTGATTTGCAACTTGATCAGTGGGCTTTACGATAATAAAAACAACAAATTATTGATTTGGCAGGGAACCATTATGGGATCTGCTATCATTTTGATTTGTTATGCGCTACTTCCCAAAGATTGGCAGTTCTCTCGACTTTTTACGATTGTTGGCTCGTTATGGTATATTGGGCAGTTCTATCTTTCCCGAATCATAATGAATTTGTTTCGTAATAACCGGTTCTCTCTACCAGATGCGCCCAAGAAAAGATTTGCGATAATTGGAAATGAAATTGAATTTCATCGCGTTCAACAATTGCTTTCAGAAACTTATCCAAATATAGAGGTAATCATTCCCGTTTCTGTTGGTGAGCGTTTTACGAATTCGGCGGGTGAATTCAATCAGATTGATGAAATAATTAAAATTCATAAAATCAATGAACTTATTTTTTGTTCAAAGAATTTGACGGCTAAGGAAATCATTACAGGTATGTCGAGCATTGAGGAAAAAGATATTGAGTTTAAAATTGCTCAACCAGATACAACCTATTTAATTGGAAGTAACTCCATTGATACCTCAGGAGACCTTTATGTTCTCAATTCCAATAATTTAAGTCGACCTGAAAATCTACGATCAAAGCGTTTAGTGGATCTTTTTTTTGCTTCTCTATTTTGTTTGATTTATCCATTTATTATTTGGTTTTTTAATCACAAATCTGTCTTCAATGCCAATTTGAGGGCTATTTTTTTAGGGAGGAAAAGTTTTGTAGGATTCACACAAACTAACACGATTAAAAATCAGCAGTTAGCAAAGATAAAACCGGGAGTTTTATGTCCTTACGAAATACCGAAAAACACAACTAATGATGCGATTGAACGACTTAACTTGCTTTATTCAAAAAATTTCAGCATTCTCTTTGACATTCAAGTGATTATGTCAAATTGGAAAAAACTAGATATATAAACCAAAATATTTTAAATTCTTGGCTAACTTTTTTATCTTTGCGTTGGAAATGTGTGTTGAAATTAAATAAGCATGGCAGAAATTGAAATTCGATTACCCAAAATGGGTGAAAGTGTAACAGAAGCTACGATAACTAATTGGTTGAAAAATATTGGTGATTCGGTTGCCATTGACGAGCCTTTGGTTGAAGTTGCTACCGATAAGGTTGACAATGAATTGCCTTCTGAAGCTGCCGGTACGCTCGTTAAAATTTTGTTTGAAAAAGATCAGGTTGCTAAGGTCGGAGATGTAATAGCAATTTTATCTTCGGGTGGAGGCAGTGTTAGCGCAGAAGCGCCTGTTGAACCTAAAAAAGAAGAAATTGTTTCTTCAGTTAAAACTGACACAGTCGTTGAAGTTAAATAGGCTGTAACGACTGAAGCGATATCAAAAAATGGTTCAAATGGAAAGTTTTTCTCTCCACTTGTCCGCAGTATTGCTCAAAAAGAGAATGTCTCTCAATCCGAATTAGAATCAATCCAAGGTACAGGTCAAGAGGGTAGAGTCACAAAGAATGATCTTATTTCTTATCTTTCCAATCGTGGTATTTCTGCTCCAAAAGCTGAAACTATAGCAGAGATTAAACCAGTTGCTGCTCCTAAATTGGATTCACCTCAAATAGTTGGTGGAGGTTTTCTAAATAACATCAAAGAACCAGTTGTGATTCCAAATCTAGGAGATGAAATTATCGAAATGGATCGCATGAGAAAGCTTATTGCAGATCATATGTTAATGTCTGTGCACGTTTCACCTCATGTTACTTCATATGTTGAAGCTGATGTAACCAAAATCGTTAATTGGAGAAATAAAGTCAAAAAGAAATTTCTCGAGCGAGAGGGTGAAAACATAACGTTTACACCGATTTTGATTGAAGCAATTGTTAAAGCCATTAAAGATTTTCCAATGGTAAATGTTTCAGTTTCAGGAAACACGATTATCAAAAGAAAAGACATCAATATTGGAATGGCAACTGCATTGCCTTCAGGTAACTTGATTGTTCCAGTTATAAAAAATGCTGATCGTTTGAATTTAACTGGTTTGACAAAAACTGTCAATGAACTTGCAAATAGTGCAAGAAATAACAAATTAAAACCAGAAGATATTCAAGGAGGTACCTACACTGTGACAAATGTTGGCTCTTTTGGAAATGTGATGGGTACGCCAATTATTAATCAACCACAAGTTGCTATATTAGCATTGGGAGCTATTCGAAAAGTCCCTGCTGTTATAGAAACTCCAGAAGGAGACTTCATAGGAATTCGACATAAAATGTTCCTTTCTCATTCATACGATCACCGTGTCGTTGATGGTGCATTGGGGGGGCAATTTGTTAGACGTGTCGCGGATTATTTGGAAGACTTTGATTTGGATAGAGAATTTTAAAACCTACAAATACGAATAAATGAAAAAAATAATTTCTTTACTGATGTTTTTGCCGATTTTTGGGTTACAAGCCCAATTTACGGAATCTGAAGTTAAAAATATGATCAACCAAGCTTCTGAAAAAGAGCTAGTGGTTAATTGCTCGCGTTTTCTGCAAGAGAATCATTTTTACTTTGCCGATTTGGTTACTAATCGTCTTTTGGAAATTAATCCTGAAAGCCCAAACTATAACTATCGTAAAGGATTTATTGTTCTTGGAATGTCAAGAGATGAATCAAGCGCAATTAAGCATTTGACCAAAGCCACAAAAGATTCGAAAATACTAAAGAATTTTGATATGTATTCCATAAGCGATGATGCTGTTCCTATTGATGCATATTATCATTTAGGAAGAGCTTATCATCTTGATGAGCAATTCGAAAAGGCTGTTGAGAACTATAAAAAATTCTTGGATTTAACTTCTCGTGAATCTGAACTTATCCCAGAGGCAAAAAAACGCATTGCTCAGTGTTCCGTGGCAACAAAATTAATGGCACAGTCTCAAAATGTGGAAGTACTAAACCTGGGTTCAACCATCAATACTGAATTTGCTGATTTTTCATCTAATATTTCTTTGGATGGAAGAGCTCTCTATTTAACTTCACGTCGACCATGGGAAGACAAGTCATCAGATAAATTCAGAGATCCGCTTCTGAATCATTTTCCGGATGATATTTACCAAGCTACAAGAAAGGGAAATACTTGGAATAGTCTAAATAGGATGGGAATGAGTAAGGCTCAATTTAATGAAGCCTCTGTAAGTGTGAGCTCAGATGAACGTAGAGTTTATATTTATAATGATCAGTCCGGTATTGGAGATATATATTTAAGTGATTTTCGTGACGGAAAATTTAATGAAATCTCACCTGTTGATTTAAAGGGTGTTAATGATCCCAAGTGGTGGGAATCACATTACACTATTTCTCCAGATGGTAATATGATATTTTTTGTTTCTGATAAGCCCGATGGTTTTGGTAAAAGGGATATCTACTTCATTGAAAAAATCAAAGGCAATTGGTCAAAACCCAAAAATATTGGCGCAAACATCAATTCAGCAAGTGATGAGGATAGTCCTTTTATGGGGCTTGATAATTCAACCCTCTATTTTTCAAGCAATGACGCTACTAGTATGGGTGAATTCGATATTTTTATGTCTGTTCGAAATGAGAAAGGAGTTTGGTCAAAACCTGTTAATCTAGGATATCCAATTAATAGTGTTGGAGATGATATTTACTACACTCACACCGCTGATGGACAGAACGCTTTTTTTACTTCTTTCAGAAAAGGAGGTTTAGGAGATCGGGATATTTATGAAGTAGGTTTGGTCGGTAATGTAAAAAATGCAGCATTATTAAATGGACT
>JBEIKF010000168.1:0-4728 GCA_040379905.1 Crocinitomicaceae bacterium | reverse complement strand
TGCAACATTTCCTTACAATAATGGTGTTTTGAATTTGCCATCAACAAACCCTAACTATGCAATACCAGCAGGAACTTCCGGTTATTACCTTTCTGGTTCAGCCTGCGGAACAAGCATTGGGTCAATAACAAGCGACACAACTTGGTTAACTGTAGCTAACCCAACAGTTACCGCAACCTCAACACCCGATATTTGCTCTCAAAGCTTAGGCTCAGTTACTGCCATTCCAGGAGCAAATTCACCTGCTCCGCATACATTTAGTTGGCCATTACTTGCATCTTCACTACAAACAGTTAATAATGTCCCAGCAGGAACTTACACCGTATTTATGACAGATGGAAATGGTTGTACGGCAAATACCTCTGTTACAGTTGGTGATACACCTGCTAATTTTTCTGCGACAGCAACTTTGGTTTCTTGTCCAGGAGGATCTGACGGAACCGCTACAGCTATTATGACCCCTCCTTTGGGAACGATAACTTATCAATGGAATGACCCTTTAAATCAAACAACCCAAACTGCAACAAATCTTTCGGCAGGCACCTACACCTGTATTGTAACTTCAAGTATTGGTTGTTCAGGCACAGTGACAGCGACAGTATCAGAAATTCCAGCAATGGTTATTACTATAGCCAATCAAACCGATGTTACCTGTAACTCAGGCTCAGATGGAACGGCAACATTGAATGTAGTTCAAGGAACTGCACCATATTCTTATGATTGGGATATTTCAAGTTCAACGAGTTCATCTGCGACGGATTTAAATGCGAATCTACATACCGTGACGGTTACAGACGCGAATAATTGTGTTCAAACAATTCAGATTACCATTGGTGAGCCAGACCCACTTTCAATTATATTTTTAACACCGGACTCTATGATTTGTCCAGGAACACTTATTACGCTAAATGCAACTGGTTCAGGAGGTTCATCGCCTTATATTTACACATGGACTCAAGGTGGAAATACAGTTGGAAACGGAAGTTCTTTCACTGTTGAACCAAATGCCTCAGGCACACAATATTGTTTAACTTTATCTGAGCAGTGCGGATCGCCCACAACACAACAATGTTTAACCATTACTTTTCCTACAGAAATTATTCCGAATGTAATTCCTGATAAACCAAAAGATTGTATTCCTGGGCAGTTTACCTTTACCAATACATCAACAAATTCGGGTGATATTGCATTCACGCAATACGCTTTTTCGAATGGTGAGGTATACAACATGACTGGCTCGGAAAATTTAACAGCAGATTTCCCAAATGTTGGAATATATGATGTTCAAATGACCGTTACTTCTAATTATGGTTGTGTTTATACTACAAATGTTGATGATATTGTTGAAGTAACACCAGTTCCTACAGCCAATTTTACAGTTTCAAAAAATCCAGCTACCTGGTTTGAAACTACAATTCAAACATCTGACGTTTCGGAAGGGAATATTGTCAATTGGAATTGGGTGAGTCCAGGATCCTCTAACATCGCATCCAATGGAGGTAGCGCTTTAATTACCTATCCTGAAGGACAAGTAGGTACGTATCCAATAACACTTACCGTTACCACAGGTGAAGGATGCTCTGATTCAATAACCTTAGAGATTGAAATTGTTCCTGATATTTTACTTTATGTTCCAAATACGTTTACACCTGATAATGACGAACACAACCAAAATTGGTTTGTTTATGTTGACGGTATTGATTTTGAAAATTTTCAATTAGTATTATACAATCGTTGGGGCGAAGTAATATGGGAATCAAAAGATCATAAGGCATATTGGGATGGTACATATAATGGTAGAATTGTCCCAAATGGGACTTATATTTGGAAAATATCTTATAAAGAAAGGGATAACGACGGCAGAAAGTTTCATACCGGTTTTATAAACGTTCTTAGATAAATCAGTATTTCCGATTATTCAAATCACCAGAAAAGGTGCAGTTTTTGTTCGTGAATAAAAAGTAAATTCGAAAAAGTTTATATTATGAAAAAGAAAATATTATGTTTTGCTTCCATAGTGCTTATTGGTAGCAGTTGCGAAGTCTTGAATGAAGCATCACAAATGGTTAATATAAGTAATAGTTCGTCTGAGAATTCTGTCCCAAAGTTATCGAATGATGAAGTAATTTCAGGCCTACGAGAAGCTTTGAATGTGGGTATTAGAAATTCAGTTTCATTAACATCAGTTACAGATGGTTTTTTGAAAAATGACGCGATTCGATTACCTTTCCCTCCAGATGCTCAAAAAGTAAAGGATAAAGCCGTAGAATGGAAATTAGATGGTCAGGTTCAAAAATTTGAAACAACCTTGAATCGTGCTGCAGAAGAGGCAACAAAAGAGGCGTTGCCAATTTTTAAAGATGCTATATTGAACATGAGTGTTCAAGATGGTTTCGCTATATTAAATGGTGGAGATGGTTCGGCTACAAAATTTTTAAAGGAGCAAACCACATCGAAATTAGTTACTGCATTTGCTCCGAAGGTTAAAGAAGCCACATCGAAAGTAAAATTGACAGAATATTGGAATCCAATAATTAACAAATATAATAGCGCAATGACATTAACAGGAGGTCAAAAGTTGAACCCCGATTTGGATTCTTATATTACACAAAAGGCAATTGAAGGATTGTTCTATATGGTAGAAAAAGAAGAGAATAAAATTAGAAAAGACCCTGCTGCTCGTGTAACAGATATTTTAGTAAAAGTTTTTGGAAGCTTGACTAAGTAACTTCAAATGCAATTTTTCCCTCCCTCAGAACTTGTTCTAACTGCAAAGAATCAGGTTTATCATCTTGGCCTTAAACCTGAAAATATTGGACAAAAAGTTATCATTGTTGGCGATCAAGATCGTGTTAAGCATGTTTCTGACTTTTTTGATAATATGGAACATCAATCTCAGCACAGAGAGTTTGTTTGTCATACCGGTATGTATCAAGGAAAACGGATTTCTGTTCTTTCAACTGGAATCGGAACGGATAATATTGACATTGTTGTTAATGAGTTAGATGCTCTTGTAAACATAGATTTAGAGAAAAGAATAGAGAAAAATCAGACTAATTCTTTGGAAATTGTTCGAATTGGTACATGTGGTATTTTACAATCTGACATTCCAATTCATAGTTATATTTTGTCTAAATATGCTTTGGGTTTTGATAATGTAGCTCATTTTTATGATATTTCATTTAATAAGGATGAACAAGATTTGAATTTAAAAATTAGTGACCATCTAGCGCTCCCAGAATCAATTAAAACCTACCTTTCTTCTGCAAATGAGGATCTTTTCAATCGTTTGAAAACGATGTCAACCAAAACAGGAATTACGGTAACAAGTTCAGGTTTTTATGGTCCACAGGGAAGAACCTTAAGAATACCTACTCATTTGAAGGATATACATGTGAAATTAGGTTCATTTCTATACAAAAATGAAAAGATTCTCAATTTTGAAATGGAAAGTTCTGCTCTTTTTGCTTTGGGGAAACGATTAGGTCATAAATGTGCCACTATTTGTCTCGGTGTTGCAAATCGTCCAAATCTTGAGTTTTCAAAAGGTTCTGAAACTGAAATGAAAGCCCTTATAAAGTATGTTTTAGATCGAATTTAATCTTTCAAAAGATAGTTTTCGATGGTGATATGTAGATTTAGACCTCTTAATTTTTCGCCTTGAGCTACTATTTTCCCATTACCGTCAATTAGAAAAGCACTTGGGATGGAGTATACTCCGTAATTTGCTGAAGCTTTCCCTTCAGAATCAATTCCGTGGTTTTTCCAATTAAGCCTATCCTCTTTAATTGCTTTCTTCCAAGCGTTTGCATCCTTATCTAAGGATATACTGAAAACTTCAAATCCTTTGCCATTAGAGAACTTTCGGTTTTTATATTTTTTATATGCCTCAACAACATTCGGGCTTTCATTTCTACATGGTCCACACCACGATGCCCAGAAGTCAATTAAAACTAACTTACCTTTAAGTTGGGAAAGTGAAACGCTTTTTCCATTGGGAGATTTAAGTTCGATTTCAGGCGCCAGATCTTCTAAGTACTCGGTTGGTTCATTTCGAAAACAAATGGAGTAGCAGGCAAAAACCAACAATAACATTCCACCAAATAGGAGTTTACTTTTCATTAGCCTACTCTTCGAATATCTGCTCCAATATTATTCAATCGTATTTCGATATCTTGGTATCCACGGTCTATTTGGTCGATGTTGTGAATGACGCTTTTACCCTTAGCAGACAGAGCAGCAATCAGTAATGAAACACCAGCTCGAATATCAGGTGAAGTCATACTAATACCTTTAAGATCATGTTCGCGATTTAATCCAATCACAGTAGCTCTATGTGGATCACACAAAATAATTTGAGCTCCCATATCGATTAGTTTATCTACGAAGAAAAGGCGCGACTCAAACATTTTTTGATGTATCAAAACAGATCCTTTCGCTTGCGTTGCGACTACAAGTATAATGGAAAGTAAATCGGGGGTAAATCCAGGCCATGGAGCATCATAAATTGTCAGTATTGAACCATCTATAAATGTATCGATTTCATAATTTTCTTGAGCAGGTATGTAGATGTCATCGCCACGTCTTTCAAGTTTAATTCCTAGTCTTCTAAATACGTTTGGAATAATTCCTAAATTATCCCAACTTACGTCTTTAATAGTAATTTCTGATTTCGTCATAGCAGCCAAGCCAATGAAACTACCAATCTCAATCATGTCAGGAAGTATG
>JBEIKF010000167.1:0-4733 GCA_040379905.1 Crocinitomicaceae bacterium | reverse complement strand
CGTCTAATGCGCAGAACGGGAATTGTAGACTTAGAGT
This sequence comes from Crocinitomicaceae bacterium, assembly GCA_040379905.1. Classification (GTDB taxonomy): domain Bacteria; phylum Bacteroidota; class Bacteroidia; order Flavobacteriales_D; family Crocinitomicaceae; genus UBA952. The sequence goes on along the minus strand of JBEIKF010000167.1, from coordinate 4,696 downwards.
TGTTTGTAAAAAGATACAATACCTATCTTTAAAAATTGATATGTCGCTCTTTTTTATCCAGAAATATATCGGCGATAGTTACTAAAATTCCAGTTTCTTCAACGTTACCAAATTCAGGATTTACTGCCGTTCCAAATGTTCGCATAGTTGGTGACAAGTTCATATAGATATTCACCAATGGAGGAATAAATTCACCTTTATCCCGGACATGTCCGTTCAATACTTTAAACCCATCCTTAAAATCCAATCCGTCCAATTGAGAATCGACATAAGCTTTATCGTAATTCTGAACAAGGGGATGAAATGGTTTCATTAAGTTATCTCTGTCAGGAAAGTAATGGTGCATAAAGTGCAATAAAAAATCACGACAGACTGTGTTATAATTCGGATACATGGTGACTTTTCCAAAGAAATACTTAATTTCTGGATTAAATTTGATTAGCGCACCTAAGCCATCCCATATGTTATCTAAAGCGAATAAACCCTTACGCGGATTAACATTTGGCTGATAATTGGGTTGAACCCAACTTCTTCCCAATTCAATCGTAAATGGTAAAAAGTCTTTTATAAAGCGATTAGAAAAATCAAAATAATGGGTTGTCGACAAATGAATATTACCTAAATCATCCATCGCATCTTGGCATTTAATGAAGCGATAACCGCCAATTATTTCTTCATCCTCAGGAGACCAAAGTACCAATTGTTTATAACAATGCTCATTTGTATCATACTCATCCAAATCAATTGAATTTCCTGTTCCGCCTCCTGAGGCCCTGAAAGTCACTTCACGAAGACGACCTATCTCCTGAACAACATTTGGGGCATTCCAATTATCAACGACAAAAATTTCATTATCCCCTTTTCTCGTTTTTCTGAGAAATTTTTCTCGCGTTAATTCACGTTTCAATAATGTTCTATCTATTGGATCTATGATATTTTCCATAATTATTTTTTTAACGAATGAACTATTTTTCGAATTTCTTGTGCCGCTTGGTAATCATTCAATTCCGAATTAAGTTCAGAACCCAAAATAGGATTACCAACTGTTATATTTATCTTCTTGTTTTTCTGTTTGAATAATTCGTCTGATAACCAAAACATTTCGACATTGGCTTTTATCCTCAACCATTTTCTAAATTTTGAAACGCGATAAAAAAATGGTGAAAGTTCACCTTCAATATGAATTGGAACAATCGTTTGATTCAACTCACGTGCGTATAAAACAAATGTTTTTTTCCATTCTAAATCTTGAACTATTCCATCTATTTTTCGACTAACAAGTCCTGCGGGAAAAATACAAATCGCATTTTCCGAACTAAAAGCGTTTTTAATTTGATCCCTTACTGAAAGATCATTTTTTCCGTGTTTGTTAACGCCAATAAATAAACCGCGGAGGTTTTTCAAATTCATCAACAAATCATTTACAATGAACTTCAAATCCTTACGGTGGTTTCGCAGAGAGACTATCAAACCGATCGCATCCATTCCGCCAAGCGGATGATTCATTGCCAAAATGACGGGGCCCTCTTTCGGAATTCTTTCAATTCCCTCAATGTTAAGTTCTATGTTTAAATAACGAATAATTGACTCGCAAAACTCTAAATCATGATAATCTTCATGGTCCTTTAGAAATTTATTTATTTCGTCCTCATGTAAAACCCGTCGCAAATAGGAAATCACAAATCCCGGAAGCCAACGAAGTAATTTTGGATTTTTACTCGCTATCAATCCTTTTATGTCGATGAATTTTTCCTTGGTCACGAATCAAAATTAAGCTTAATAAGTAAATCAACTAAACATCGGATTAAAGATTTCAACCAAGACTTTGTTAGTAGTCAAACTCCAACCTCAAACCATCATAAGCCAAAAAAACATTCGTTGGAAGCTCCAATTCAACTTCCTTATGTTTTCCAAAAAGATGTGAAATATGAGTCAGATATGCTTTTTCGGGCTGAACTATATTAATGAAATCCAAGGCTTGTTCCAAATTGAAATGAGAAATATGTTCTGAACGATGCAATGCATTTACAATTAACGTTTTAATGCCTATTAACTTTTTGATTTCCTGATTTTCAATTTTCTTCGCATCTGTAATATAAGCAAAATCTCCAAATCGAAATCCTTTAACGGGCATCTTGTAATGCATCGCATTGATTGGGATTACTTTTAAATTATTTCGTAATTCAATTGGCTCATCATCAATCCTAAATAGATCCACTTTTGGGACTCCTGGATATCGTTCTTCTGAAAAAACATAATGGAATTCCCTTCTTAAAGCCGATTCAACGCGATCTGTGCAATACACTTCCATTGGACGAGATTCCAAATGGTTGAAAGCTCGGACATCATCCATACCTGCGACGTGATCTTTGTGCTCGTGCGTAAAAAGAACCCCGCGAAGTGATTTTACTTTTTCTCGTAACATTTGAAATCGAAAATCGGGACCTGTATCAACAACGTAATTTTCTTGGCCTAATTGAATAAGGATGGACGACCTAGTGCGATTATCCTTAAGATCATTTGAGACACAAACATCGCATTCACAAGCTATAACAGGGACTCCTTGCGAAGTGCCTGAACCGAGAACGACAACTTTTCCTTTCACCTTACGAAGATACGCTTATGATTTTTATTGAACCTAAAATTCAACAATTTTGTGAGCACTGTCCTTTCTAATAAATTGATTTAGTATTGTTTTAATATCTCTATTTTCCTGTTGGAATTTTATGAAACTTTTCCACTGAATTGGAGACTTACCCTGAAAATGAAAAGGGGCGTATCCATAGCCTTGATAGTTACCATTTTCGATTAAAACGACACTTTTCTCTGATTTATTTCTCCCTTTATCAAGAATGTAAAAACTCTTTCCTTCAAAAGTCAGGTTGGCAATAAAATGTTCAACACGTTTATTATATGCATCAGGAGACTCCTCGCCAACACAAGCTCCATTGCATTGTTTTATTTCGTATTGAAAGCAACTATTTTTTGACTGATATAACCCACATAATTTTTGACAAAACTGATGATTTTCAGAAACATACATTAAGTAACTAGAACCTTCTTTTCGAGTAGTAAAATGGATTAATGGTTGTGATTCTAGTCGAGCAGTTGATTGGATACTTAATTGCAAATAACCATTTTCATCAACGTTATCATATAATCCAAATGGAAATAAACTTTTTCGTAATCGTCTGTTGTAAATCGGCCGGTGCAATTTAATTAGCTCTGACTCAAGTAACATGGCTATCAATTCCGAACCGGTAAGTTCATAATCAACTCGGGCTAAATCCTGAATTAACTTAATTCCTTTCGCTGTTTTCGTATTTCTCAGATGTTGTTCAACGCGTTTTTTGATATTGATACTTTTACCAATGTAAATCAATTGATTAAACTCGTTATAGAACCGATAAACACCGGCTTTAGTTGGTAGTTCATCAATTATGTCAAGATCCAAATTCGGATGCATTGACTTTGGATTTAATTCCTGTTGGATAAATGTTTTTAAGTTACTCGGATCTTTTTTTAAAAGTAATTCAAACAGTTTTGTTGTCGCTAAAGCATCTCCACCCGCTCGATGACGACCATTGATTTCAATCCCCAACTCCTTCGAAATATTTCCGAGACTGTATGATTTATAGCCAGGAATCACATAACGAGCTGCTCGAACCGTACAAAGATGTGGAAGTCGAAAATCGTAACCAAGATTTTTAAATTCGCTCCTAAGCATACCATAATCAAAAGCAACATTATGAGCTACAAAAACACAGTCATTGGTAAACTCAACGATTTTCTTGGCAATTTCAAAAAATCGAGGCGCATTCGAAACCATTTCATCATTTATGCCAGTTAATCGAACTATAAATTCAGGTATTGGTTGTTCAGGATTCAAGAGTGTTATAAATTCGTCTACAATTCTTTCTCCATCATATTTGTATATTGCCAACTCTGTAATCTTAGAGTTTCTCGGACTACCTCCAGTTGTTTCGACATCGATAATTACAAACATTATTCAAATTTAGAAAAATAAAATCCGTTGAAGAACTATAAGCACATGAATGTTATCCAAAATAAAATGATAAAAATTTAATTATGCGTGCATAATATTTATTTATTTATGTTTAAATTTGATTAGAAAAAACTAGTGCTATGAATACACAACCAATTAAAGGAGGAGAATTTATTATTCGCAAAACGACTACCTCTGAAATTTTCACACCAGAAGAATGGACTGAGGAACATCACATGATCGCTAAAATGTGTGATGATTTCATTGCGCAAGAAATATTGCCAAACATTGAACGAATCGATAAAATGGAGGAAGGATTAATGCCTTCAATTCTTGAAAAAGCAGGTGAGCTAGGACTACTAGGATTATCGATTCCTGAGAATTTGGGAGGGATGGGTGTTGATTTTAAAACTTCTTTGCTTGCTACGGAGCATTTGGGGCATGGATACTCGTTTTCAGTTGCTTTTGGAGCGCACACAGGAATTGGAACACTTCCCCTGCTTTATTATGGAAATCAAAGTCAAAAAGAGAAGTACATTCCAAAATTGGCCACTGGCGAATGGAAAGCAGCATATTGTTTAACTGAACCAGGTTCAGGATCGGATGCGAATTCCGGGAAAACAAAGGCTATTTTATCTGAAGATGGAAAAAACTACATTCTTAACGGACAAAAAATGTGGATTACAAATG
>JBEIKF010000166.1:0-4751 GCA_040379905.1 Crocinitomicaceae bacterium | reverse complement strand
TTTAACTAATTGATTATCAATAGTTAAAGGGTTTTTTGTTTTAAAATCACTTATTCAGTCCTTAATAAGTAAAAACACTTATTAAATTCTATTTCTTTACACTTAATTTCTTTTTCTTTTTGGAATTCTAGTGTATTAATGTTAATCGACAACATACATTTGTTCCATAAATATTTAACAAATAAACAATGAAAACACTAAATTTAAAATTTATGAGCTTTTCAATGCTCGCTTTCCTATGGCTCACTAGTTTTAATTCTAATGCTCAATCGACTAGTTACGTTGGAAATTGGCAGTCAACAGCACCCGTTGCGAGTATGAATAATTCCATCTTGAGAATAAAAATTCTATCGACTTCAGACCCGAACGTATTTATTATAATTAATGCTGATAATCCCAAAAAGAAGATCATAGCCAAATATAAACCAGCAGATGGGAAAATATATGCAACCGTAAAAAACACCCCGATTTACCTAGTATACATTGCTTCTTCCGATAGCATTCAGTGCTACAAACAATCTAATAACGCACTTATGAGTGACTTAACTAGGTATTAGAGAAATATGAAATTGTGGGAGGCGAGTCGGTGATTCGCCTTTTTTTATTTCCACAAGTAAATACTAGTGATTTATATGATCTAATTCAACAGGTTTGTGATCGTGTTTGAACAAGATTCCGAAAAGTATTGCGACTACTAAGGAATAAGCCGCAAATGATAGCCAAATATTATACCAGTCATTCGTTCCATTTGGAAGTGTGAAATAGTTTTTGATTAATACTCCGCTCAAATAACTCCCCATTACCGCACCAAATCCATTCGTCATCATCATAAAAAGACCTTGAGCGCTTGTACGAATTTTTGAATTTGTATTTGTTTCAACAAAAAGCGATCCCGATATATTGAAAAAATCAAAAGCCATTCCATATACAATACAAGACACAATAATCATCCAAAGACCATCAGCTGGATTACCCAATGCTAAAAGAGCAAAACGAAAAACCCATGCGAACATACTAATCAACATGACTTTTTTTATTCCAAACCTTCTTAAAAAAAATGGAATAGCTAAAATGAACACCGTTTCTGAAATTTGCGAGATAGACATAATTATCGTTGAATGCTCCACTACCCATAAATCAGCGTATTTAGGCACATTTTTAAATTCCGAAATATACAAGTCTCCATACATGTTTGTAAGCTGTAAAGAGGCTCCAAGGAGCATTGAAAACAAAAAGAAAAGTGCCATTTTATATTGCCCAAACAATCTAAAAGCATCAATACCAAAAGCACTAGTAATCGATTTCCTATCTTCTGTAAGATTATTCGTAGGGCATTTTGGAAGCAAAGTAAAAGCGTAAATTGCTAAAAATAATTCAGAAATTCCCCCAATGTAGAATTGAACTGAACTTGTTTTATTTCCCGTTAAATTAGTAAACCACATGGCTACAATGAAACCAATCGTACCCCAAACGCGAATTGGCGGAAAGTCTTTAACAACATTAAAATTATTGGATTTCAATACATTATATCCTATCGAATTTGACAAAGCAATGGTAGGCATATAAAAAATCATTGAAAGAAAAATCCACCAATAAAATGAATCAGGATCACTAACTTGAGGTAAAAAGAGCAATACCGAACCCCCTAATAAGTGGAGAATTCCAAACAGTTTTTCGGCATTAATCCAACGATCCGCAACAATCCCCATGAGTGTTGGCATAAAAAGAGAAGACAATCCTAACGTACTAAAGATAGCACCGAATTGAACAGGGCCCCATTGCTTTGTTTCAAACCAATAATTAGCAATGGTAATTAACCAAGATCCCCACACAAAAAATTGTAGGAAACTCATTAGAATTAGTTTGTACTTTATACTGGGATTTTTCGAATTACTTTCCGCGTCGATTAAGTTCATCTCTTATTTTTGAGGCAAGCTCGTAAGCTTCATTATCAATGGCTTCTTGAAGTCTGTGATTAAGTTCGTCCTTGGATGCTTTTTTCAATTCACTTTCCTCACTTGCCATATAGTCAGTAGAGGGCTCTTCAACCATATCAATTTCTTTTTCCATCTCTTCGTAACTATCTTCCTCACTACTATCGACTTGATCCAAAACTTCTGAATAAGTGTAAATCGGTGCGTTAAATCTTACTCCAACAGCTATTGCATCTGAAGTACGTGAATCAATTTCAGTAATCAATCCATCTTTTTCACAAATAATCTTGGAATAAAAAACTCCTTCTAAAAATTTGTATACAACGATTTCCTTTACGTTTACTCCAAAGGATTTACAAAATGTTTTAATTAAATCGTGCGTCAGTGGACGATTAGGTATCATTTTTTCCAACTCAACCGCAATGGATTGCGCCTCAAATCCTCCAATTAGTATAGGCAATTTTCTTCTACCCCCTACTTCGAGCAACGTAAGCACATACGATCCCGATTGAGTTTGGCTATATTGAATTCCCGTAATGTCAAGTTTAATCTTTTGCATCGAAGATATATCCTTAATTTTGAGTCGCTTTGAATTTATTTATGGCAGCAGTCAATTTAGGAACCACCTCAAATGCATCTCCAACTATTCCATAATCTGCTGCTTTGAAAAATGGAGCCTCAGGATCGGTATTCACTACAACAATTACTTTTGAACCATTCACACCTGCCAAGTGTTGAATCGCTCCAGAAATTCCTACCGCAATATACAAGTTTGGCCGAATGGCAACACCTGTTTGACCTACGTGCTCGTGGTGAGGTCTCCAACCAATATCAGCTACAGGGCGAGAACATGCTGTTGCAGCGCCTAATGATTTCGCCAAATCCTCAATCATTGTCCAATTTTCAGGTCCCTTCAACCCTCTCCCTGCAGAAACTACTAATTCTGCTTCAGGTAATGGAATCTCTCCTTCAGGTTTTTTCGTAGAAATTACTTTGATTGCCGCAGAACCTGCATTTCCCGAAGTCTCTTCAACGGTACAAGTATTTCCAGTTTTCTCGGGCTGAATGCTATTTGGAAGTAAGGAAATAATTCTCGAAGATGAATTCACTTTCACCAATCCCATTGCTTTCCCTGAAAAAACGTTCACTTTGATGCTGCCATCTCCTTCAGGCAAAGCTACCGCACCCGAAACAAGACCTGCATTCAAACGAACTGATAACCTTGGGGCAACTGCTTTACCGATTAAATCGTGGGAGAACAGGATTGTAGATGCTCCGTTTGCTTGAGCTTCCGATGCAATCAATCTTGTCAATTGCTGAGCATCCTCTCCCTCTACAGATCGATCTACAAGCACTTTTGAAGCCCCGTATTCGCCTAAAAATGATAAAATATCTGAAGTAGCAGACCCATTAGTGATTACAACCACTTGGTCTCCTATTTTTTTTGCGTAAGTAACAGTTTCAAATGCTGCTTTTGATAGACCGTTCGCTGAATTTACGTATACTAATACCATGACTAATTCTTTAAATAACTTTTGCTTCGTTGTGAAGTAAATTAACCAGTTCGTCCATGTTATCTGGACTAATCATTTTTACCGCAGATTTGGCATTCGGCATCAAATAGGAAGTAAATGAAGTCAATTCTTCTAATTCAACTGGTGCCACAACTTGAAGAGGCTTCGTTCTAGCTGCCATAATTCCGCGCATGTTGGGGATTCGTTGTTCAGCCATTCCTTTTGCGCATGAAATAACCGCTGGAATTGAAACTTCAACAACTTGAACACCTCCAACGATTTCGCGTTCCATGGTTAAGTTTGAACCATTAACATCCAATTTAGTAGCCAAGGAAACAAATGGCAAATCAAGCGACTCAGCTATCATTCCTCCAACCTGAGAACCATTGTAGTTAATGGTTTCCTTACCAGTTAAAATCAAGTCAAATCCGTTGGATTTAGCATAATTAGCTATTTGCATTGCCGTATAATAAGCATCTTTTGGGTCTGCGTCAATTCTAACTGCTTCATCTGCTCCAATTGCTAGCGCTTTGCGAATAACCGCTTCATCGGCTGCATTACCAACAGTCACAATTGTAACTTGTCCGCCTCCTGCTTCTTTGATCTCCAAAGCACGAACCAAAGCATACCATTCATCATATGGATTTACAATGTATTGCACGCCGTTTTCATCGAACTTCGTGTTGCCATCTGTGAATGCAATCTTGGAGGTTGTATCCGGAGACTTGCTGATGCAAACCAAAATTTTCATACTTAATTATTTTTAAAAGTGTACAAATTTAAAGAAATATCTCTTCGCATGATTGGAATTTTTAAGGAACTTTTTACATGTTTAGAAACTGATTTCAGAACTTAAAATCAAAGGTTAATTAATAAGGAGAATAGGATAGCGGATGAACATGTTATGAGTGCTACCTTTTTTAACTCCGGATCAAGATCTTTCGGATTTTCATTTAAAAAAACGCGTTTTAAATGAGGAAACAAAAGTAAACTCGGAACTAAAGCTAGTGGCAACAAAAAATTAAATGTTAAAAAGGTAAACGTGGCAATAACGAGAAGCCAAGCCGCAAATCCTCCAAGTATTAAAAAAGCGTGATAAAATTTTGCCCGTTGAAATCCTAACTTAACAACAGTCGTGTTTTTCGATGATTTTTTGTCATTAACGTGATCTCGTAAATTGTTGAGATTCAAAACGGCGATAGCTTGGCCCGTATCTCAGGGCAGCACCTAAGTTACCTGAAAGAACTTCATGATTTACAAGTTGGTCGGAAACTAAAAGTTAATATACTTAACGGGGCTCTGG
>JBEIKF010000165.1:0-4763 GCA_040379905.1 Crocinitomicaceae bacterium | reverse complement strand
CAGTCTCAGCAAATTCGCCATTTGAAACCTGTGGAAGTGAAATTAACCTAAATTCTACTGTTCAAAATGCGAATGGGGATTTAATTGATAGCGTCTATTGGTATTCAATCACGGATAATTCATATATTGGGAATGGATCATCAATTCAAAATTATTTATCACCATTAGTACCTGAATCTAACTTACTAATTTCCGTAAACGTGGTAAGTGACAATGGTTGCTTTAATTCAGATACTGCTGAATATTTTTTTCATGCCATACCTAATCTTTCGGCAACAAGTAATGATTTATGTAATGGAGAGGATGTTTTGATTAGTATTCAAAATAATTGGATAGGCAATCCAAGTCCATCTGACGCCATATCAGGAGTAATCAACTTTGGTGATGGCACAACTCAACAAAATCCAACTTGGAATTTCATTAAAACGTATTCAAGTCCTGGAAATTATACAGTTACCTACCCGGTACAAAGTATTTATGGATGTTTGGATACGTTGGTTTTTGTCGTTTCTCTTCAAGCTATCCCAGCAGTTTCAATTGAAATTACTCCTAAATGTGTTGAAAAAGCGGATGTTACTGCCTCAATACAAGGTGGTAATTTTCAATTAGATTCTTTGTTGTGGAATTTCACTGGTTTTACTACCTCAAATCAGCTGACTTCCGAACAATCTTTTCCGGGAGGTGGAGAGATTACGGGAGATTTAACCATCTGGTCTAATGTAGGTTGTGAATATGAATTCCCTTTTCAATTTGAAATTGAACCAAGTATTGATTTCCTAACGTTAGAAATTCCCAATGTTATTACTGCAAATAACGATGGGATTAACGATAAAATAATAATTAATCCATTATTTGAAAACTGTTTTAGCTACGAGCTAACAATTTTGAATAGATGGGGAACAAAATTATTTACAAGTACTTCTTCCGCGCAACCGTTTGAAGGAAAAGATCAAAATGGAAATGAACTTCTTTCAGGGGTATATTTTTACACATTATCAAGCAATCAAGGAGAGAAACATGGCTTTATAACCATTATAAAGTAAAAAATCAGTAAAATTTAATTTTGAAACGAGTTGTTGTTGGTCTTTCTGGTGGCGTTGATTCAAGTGTTGCGGCTCATTTATTGATTCAGCAGGGATACGAGGTGATTGGTATGTTTATGCGAAATTGGCACGATGAGTCAGTTACTATCTCCGATGAATGTCCTTGGATTGATGATTCAAATGACGCGTTATTAATCGCTCAGCAGCTTGGAATTCCTTTTCAAGTTATTGATTTAAGTGAAGCATACAAAGCAAGAATTGTAGATTATATGTTTCGTGAATACGAGAGAGGTAGAACACCAAACCCAGATGTGTTATGTAATCGAGAGATAAAATTTGACGTCTTTCTGAAAGCAGCTATGGAATTGGGTGCTGATTACGTTGCAACCGGTCACTATTGCCAGAAACGAGAATTTGAGGATGGACGTTTTGGTCTTTTAGCTGGAAAAGATAAAAACAAGGATCAGTCGTATTTTTTGTGTCAAATCTCACAAGATCAATTGGCAAAAGCTTTATTCCCGATTGGTAATTTAGAAAAATCAGAAGTTCGTGCTATAGCAAAAGAAATCGGGCTGATTACTGCCGAGAAGAAGGATTCTCAGGGACTTTGCTTTGTAGGTAAAATCAGTTTACCAACCTTTCTTCAACAGCAATTGAAACCAAAAAAAGGAGCTGTAATTGAGATTCCAAGTGACTTGGAGCAATTTGAAAAATACAATCGAATTGAGCCATCAATTCAGAATGTCGAAGCTCTTTCGGAAACTTTTGTTTATTCTCCAACCGATGGAATACAAGTAACTGAGCATCAAGGTGCTCATTATTATACGATTGGACAACGAAAAGGACTACATATTGGAGGTAGACCAGAACCAAGTTTTGTAATCGGAATTGATACGAACTCGAATATAGTTTATTCTGGTCAAAAAGAATCCCATCCCGGACTGAATAAATGGGCTTTAAAGCTTGAAAAAGAATCATTTAATTGGATTAATGCAAGCAACTACGATTTAACGAATGGGTTGGAATGTTTGGTTCGAATTCGCTATCGTCAACCCCTACAAAAAGCAAAACTCATCCAAAAATTAGATGAGTTTTATATCTTGTTCGAGCAAAAGCAACGTGGAATTACTCCTGGACAGTTTGCGTCTTGGTATATTGATAATGAACTGATTGGATCAGCCGTAATAAGTCATTAATTCATATTAACAGAGAAGAAAATTGTTTCTGCTTGACTATTTTCTGAATCCGCATTTTTAATCGTATCCAATAACTCTGCAACCTGAAAAACATTGTAAGGACTTTTAATTCCAAGTTCACGGTGTTTAGATAATTTCATTTCAGCGTTACGAACCGATTTATTTCTTAATTTTTGAATGTAAGTTGTCATAATTTAAATGTTAATTATGAGCATAATACGACTTAAAACTTATTGGGTTTCAAAAAAAATGTAAATCGAGAAAATTATATTGAAAAAACTTCTTTAAAGCGAATAGCTTGTCTCCTTGAAATCTCCACCTTTTCACCTTTTGAAAGTTCAACCTTTAAACCACCATTAAACCAAGTTTCAATAGCAATAACATGATTTAAATTAATCATAAACTTTCGGTTGGCTCTAAAAAAATGTTCAGGATTTAAACGTGTTTCAAAATTATTTAAGGAACGCAAAACCATTGGTCTGAATTGATCGAAATAGACTTTTACGTAATTACCATCCGATTCCAACATGCGAATACGATTAAGTTCAATGAACCAACATTTTTCTCCATCCTTGATAAAAACTTTGTCGTTTGGTTCTAATAGTTTATTTGCACGAGCTGTAAAGTCAAAATCATCTATTTCAGCATGTTCACTCTGAACCTTTTTAATCGCTTGATTTAATCGATCGGGATCAATTGGTTTTAAAATATAGTCAATCGCTTGTAATTCAAAGGCCTTCAACGCATGTTCATCGTAAGCCGTAATAAAAATTACTTGCGGAACATCGTCTACTTGTTTTAACATCTCAAAACCAGTCATTCCTGGCATGGATACATCCAAGAAAATTAGATCTGGTTTATGCTGTTTAATCTTTTCAATTCCTTCCTGTCCATTTTGAGCCTCATCAATGATATCAATTTCGATAAACTCTGCCAACAATAATTTTAACTCTTCACGTGCAAGACGCTCGTCATCAATGATTATAGTTTTTATCGCTTTCACTGATTATACTGTAATAGTTAATGATAGTATCGATTAATAGTTCGACTATCGTAACAAAGAAACATGACCAGCGATTATAGTTCTAATCTTATTTTGTCTAGTATAATCCAATTTCCATGTATAAACACCATCCTGACAATCTTTACCCCTAGATCGACCATCCCAAGGATTAAGCATGTCAAATGATTCCCATATAAGCTGTCCCCAACGATTAAAAATCAATAAATGATATTCCTTAACATCCGAAGGATTGGAGAAAATTGGTAAGAAAGATTCATTATCATCGTTACCATCAAGTGTAAATGCATTTGGCACATATAACATAAAATCCTCTTCAATTGTAAATACTACTATTGCCGTATCAACACAACCTGAAGAATCTTCAGCAATTAGTTCAACTTGATACGAATTAGATGAGTTACCAGGATATGTATGCTGTGGATTTAATTCATTAGACAATGGTGAATTGTCACCAAAATTCCAAGTATAAAAATCAGCATTTATGGAACCATTATTAAACTGAATATCCCCTGAATAATAAGCATCATCGCTTTGAACAACTATAAAATCGGCAGTAGGCCACTGCTGAACACAAACAATACTGTCTAAGGTAACACTAGAAATACAAACGTTATTAAGCGATGTTGTTAAAGTAACAGAATAACAACCAGGCATGCTGTAACTATACGAAAAAGAATTGCAATCGTTTATTGTTTGTCCGTTCCCCATTTGCCAAGTGCAATTTGAAGGTGTACCTTGGCTTGTATTTGTAAACTCAACATTTACTGGAGAACAAATACCATCTGCCTCAAAAACAAAAGAGGGTACTATTCCAGCAGGTTGATTTACTTGTACATTGATTATATTTTCACAGCCATTTGCATCCGTAACTGTTGCAGTATATGTGCCTGCGGTTAAATTATTAACAAATGTCGATGTTGATCCATTATTCCATAAAACATTGTACGCAGGGGTTCCACCTGAAATATTAATAGAAGCTGAACCATCTGAATAACCAAAACAACTTGCATCAGTTATGTTATTAACCACTACATTAAGGGCACTTGCAGGCTGAGACAAATTATAAATAGTTGACGAAACACAATTATTTGCATCGGTAACTGCCAGTGTATATTGACCAGCAGGAATATTTATCAAGTCTTGTGAAACAGCACCTGTATTCCAGAAATACGTAAAAGGAGCTGTACCACCGTTTATGGTAACATCAATAGATCCATTTGAAAGACCAAAACAACTTGCATCTGTTAATACGGATGAGATTGTAAGTGGTGCTGAAGGTTGCTGAACTGTAATTGTTAAGTTTGAAGTACAATTATTAGCATCGGTAACATTTACCGTATAATTTCCTGCAACGAGATTCGCAATGTCTTGTGTTGTTGCTCCAGTACTCCAATTATATGTGTAATTTGGTGTTCCACCTAACACAGAAAGGTTGATTGATCCACTATTAGCTCCAAAACAAGGCACATTTTGATGCGTTTCCGTCAAAGTCAGAGGTTG
>JBEIKF010000164.1:0-4765 GCA_040379905.1 Crocinitomicaceae bacterium | reverse complement strand
GCGCTTGCCATTTTAAATAGAGATTTTAGAAAGTTAAATTCAGATACCGCAACAGTTCAATCTGATTTCGTTGGAATGCCATCAGATGTTGAATTGGAATTTGTTTTAGCAACGAAGGCTCCAAACGGAACTTGTTTCAAAGGTATTACAAGAACAATGTCTCCTTTATCTTATCAAGGAGATGATGGTAATGCCCAAGTAACTGCCATAAGAAATGGTAATGATGTGTATCAAAATAGTTGGCCTGGAAACAAGTACCTAAATGTTTTCATTTGTGGAGAAATTGGTGGAGCAGCCGGTTATACTACCAATCCAGCATCTTGGTCTGGAACACAAATGACTAATGGAATTTGGATTTTACATGATTACGTAGGTTCTATAGGAACCGGTTCAACTGGGGCTTCACGTGCGTTAACGCACGAAGTTGGTCACTGGTTGAATCTGGATCATACATGGGGGCCAAATAATAATCCTGGGAATACCTCTTCATGTTCTACGGATGATGATGTAGATGATACGCCCAATTGCATAGGGGTAACCGCTTGTTTGCTGAATGCAAATACGTGTAATTCAGTAAATTCATTTTGGAATTTTGATGTTCGTGATAATGTTGAAAATTATATGGATTATTCATATTGTTCCAAAATGTATACACCGGGACAAACTGCAAGAATGCGAGCGGCACTTCAAGTAACAACGACAGGGAGATTCAATTTATGGCAAGCAGCTAATTTGACTGCTACTGGTGCTACAAATGATTTTTATTTGTGTAAAGCACAATTCACTACCGATAGAACTACCATATGTTTAGGGGATTCTATTCAGTTGTTTGATGATTCATATAATGCAGTTACTGGTTGGAACTGGGAAATAACTCCTTCAACTGGTTGGAGTTTTGGGGCTGGTTCAAATGCAACAAGTCAAAATCCCAAAGTTAATTTTTCTGTGCCAGGATTATACACAGTTAAACTTATAGCAACCGATGGGTCAACAACGGATGATGAAATCAAATCTAATTACATACGGGTGCTTCCTGATGCTGCAGTTCTTCCATACTGGGAGGGATTTGAGTATCATACAACCCTTGCTAATAATAACTATTGGGAAGTGTCCAATCAAAATAATAATAACACGTGGACCATTGAAAATACAACTTCACATTCAGGTTTGAAATGTGCAAGAATCACCAACTTTGGTCAAGCTGCAGGAAGTATTGACGAATTAACATCTGCACCGATTGATCTTTCAGTAATTCCTTCAACAGGTACGGTAACTTTGAGTTTTAGATATGCCTATCGTAAAAAGACTTCGGCTGATTACGAATATCTAAAGGTTTTTGTATCATCTAATTGTGGAGAATCATGGGTGCAGCGCAAAACGTTAGGTGGTAATTCTCTTTCTTCTTTAACTGCAAGTACAAGTTGGAAACCAACTCAACAATCTGATTGGGTAACGGTTCACATGACAAATATTACTAGTTCATATTTCACACCAAATTTCAAAATGAGGTTTAGATTTGAGGGAGAGGGCGGAAATAATATTTATTTGGATGATATTAATATGTATTCCGGTGCTCCTTCGGATAACCTAATCTTAGGAATTAGTGATTTAGTTGATATCAATAATGTTGAACTTTATCCTAATCCAACAGAGGGAGATATTCATATTAAATATACAGCCAATCATTCTGAAAAAATGGTTGTTTCAATTACTGATATTGCGGGCAAGGTAGTTTCGACTTCTCAAATTGTGTCAACAGAGGGTAATAATTTAATAATTCTTCCAACTGAAGGAATGTCTTCTGGAACCTACTTTGTGAAGTTGGGTAACAACGCAAAAGCATTGAAGTTTGTTGTGAAATAAAGGGAGCAATTTAGTCCCTAAAATTTTGGAAATAATTAAATAGGATGATTGCTTTTGATTGTCCTATTTTTTTTGTTATTTCTTCAAGTCTAGCCTTTTTGATATTCGAAATGGATTTGAAATGGTTAAGTAATATGTGTTTTGTTTTTTCACCAATGCCTGGAACTTCATCTAGTTCACTGTTAATGGCTGTTTTACTTCGTTTGTCGCGATGATGGGTAATCCCAAATCTGTGTGCCTCGTTACGCATAAATTGAATAGTTTTTAAGCTTTCTGAGCGTTTGTCAAGATAAATTGGGTATTGATCTCCAGGAAAGAATATCTCTTCCAATTTTTTCGCAATTCCAACTAACGCAATTTTACCTCTTAAACCTAATTTTTCAATCGATTCCATTGCTGCACTTAGTTGACCTTTTCCTCCATCAATAATGACGAGTTGCGGCAAAGACTGATTCTCATCCAAAAGTCTTTTGTAACGGCGATAAACAACCTCACGCATGGAAGCGAAATCATCGGGGCCTTCCACCGTTTTTATATTGAAATGACGATAATCTTTTTTACTTGGCTTTCCATTTTTAAAAACAACGCATGCAGAAACAGCATTGGTTCCTTGAAAATTAGAATTATCAAAACACTCCATGTGAATGGGTAGTTCCGTTAATTTGAAATCACTTCTGATTCTTTCCAAAATTCGAATAGCAGAAGTTTGTGGATTTTGAATCAGCGCTCTTTTTTCTCGTTCCTTTTTAAAATAAAAAATATTTCGTTTTGAAAGCTCAATAAGATCTTTCTTTTCTCCTTTCTGAGGCACGAACAAATAAAAGTCTGTTATTGGTAATTCAAGTTGTTTTTCAACGATAACCTCTTTTGATTTACTTTGAAATTTTTCCCTTAATTGTGGAAGAACATAATTTATCAATTTCGTTTCATCTTCGTTCAATTTTTTTTGGACTTCTGCCGAATAACCATGAATAATAGCTCCTTCTTGAATCACCAAATAATTGATGATGAATTGATTTTCATTTTCCAAGTAACAAAAAACGTCAATATCATTCAATTTCGATGAAACGATGGTTGATTTCGAACGGTATTTTTCGATTTGTTCGATTGTTAATTTTAATTGATGAGCATCCTCGAATTGGTAGGTTTCGGCTAACTGAATCATTTTTTTTTTCAGTGCTTGAATTAAGGAATATGTCTTACCTTTTAACAGGAGCTCAATTTCGTCAATCATTGTTCCGTATTCCTCTTCAGTTTGCTTTTCAATACAAGGCCCGAGGCATTTCCCTATGTGAAATTCAAGACACGTTTTGTATTTCTTTTCAGCCAATTTATTAGCGGATAAATCCAAACTGCAAGTGCGTAATGGATACATTTCTCGAATAAGTCCGAGAAGCGCATTCATCGCCTTTACATTTGGGTATGGTCCGTAAAACCTTCCATTCACTAATTCTTTCTGGCGTGTTGAAAATACGCGTGGAAAAGGTTCATTTGTGACCACTATCCAAGGAAATGTCTTATCATCTTTTAATTGAATATTGTATTTTGGTTGATAGGTTTTTATTAAATTATTTTCTAGCAACAGTGCATCCAATTCGTTGCTTACAACGATGTATTTTACCCTTACAATACTTTTAACTAAAAGTCGGGTTTTATTATTTTCTTGGTTTTTATTGAAATAGGAAGAAACGCGTTTCTTTATGTTTTTTGCTTTTCCAACATAAATGATTTGTTCAGACTTATCGAAATATTGATAAATTCCTGGCTCTTCGGGAAGCGAAGAAATCGTTTTTTTTAGTTCATCATTCGATTCAGCCATTGGATAAAGTTAAAAACAAACTTTTAGTTGAAAGCAGTTAACACTATCTTTGTCGTTATGTTGGATCAAATAATAAAATTAGCTTTAAACGAAGACATTGGCGAAGCCGACCATTCTACTTTGGCATGTGTTCCAAGTGCTGCAATCGGAAGTGCTCAGTTACTAATTAAAGAGAATGGGGTTTTGGCGGGAATTGACGTGGCAAAGCGTATTTATGAAATTTACGATCCGAGCTTGGAAATTACTTACTTCAAAAAAGATGGCGATAAGGTCACAAATGGAGAAATCGCGTTTATCGTTAAAGGGTCTTCTCAATCCATATTGACTACTGAGCGTTTAGTACTGAATTTTATGCAACGGATGAGTGGCATTGCAACACAAACAGCGAAAATTGTTCAAGAAATTAACGGTTGCAATACAAAGTTGCTCGATACCCGTAAAACTACTCCCGGAATTCGCTATTTGGAAAAATGGGCTGTAAAAATTGGAGGAGGGGAGAACCATCGTTTTGGACTTTACGATATGATTATGTTAAAAGATAATCACATTGATTATGCAGGCGGAATCATTCCAGCCATTGAAAAAACAAAAGAGTATCTTAATTTGAATAAAAAATCACTAGGGATTGAAGTAGAGGTCAGGAATTTGAAAGAGCTTTATGATGTCCTGCAAGTCGGTGGAGTAGAACGAATTATGTTAGACAATTTCTCGCCTGAACAGTTAAAAGAGGCATTGCGTATTATTCCGTCGGAATATGAGACTGAAGCATCTGGAGGAATTACGCTAGAAAATATCCGTTCATATGCCGAAACTGGCGTTCAATATATTTCGGTCGGCGCTTTGACCCACTCAGTGAAAAGTTTGGATTTAAGCTTAAAGGCAGTATTTTAAGGTTGATCAAGAATTTCTTCTTCCCCTTGCTTTTTTATTTTCCTTCTGCGCATTTGAAAAAGCGAGAAAAGTAAGAGAACGGAGCCTACAATGATTAGAATTTTCGAAAGTTGAAAACTCATTATGATCATTGATATGAATGGTGTTCCGATCATTTTAAATACCAAACCTGTAAAAACAAAAAAGGAACCT
>JBEIKF010000163.1:0-4779 GCA_040379905.1 Crocinitomicaceae bacterium | reverse complement strand
GCTTCTGAATTATACAAGCTGAGAAAAGAAAATGAAACGCTGCGCGGGATCATGCGAAGTTATGTTCGACAAATCGATTCGCTAAACACGCTCAATATCAAACTTACTTCAGATTTAGATCAAACAACTACAAAGCTATCTGAAACAACCAATGAACGGGATCAATTTAAAAAGGATGCCGAGGAGAAAGGCGAAAAAATCAAACTTGGAAGTCGCTTACAAGCATACTCATTCAAGTCAGAAGCACTTCGTATGAAATTAAATAAAACTACTGAGCCAACAGAAAAAGCAAAAAATGCGATTCAATTTAGAAGCAGTTTTACAATTTCCGAGAACTCGCTTACCAACCCCGGTAGAAAATCTGTTTACATGCAAATTATTGGGCCAAATGGCGATGTATTCCAAGCGAGTCCAAACAATAAATTCAACTCGGAAAATGGAACAATAGCTTACTCCGACAAAAAAGACATCGATTATTCAAATCAGGCGATTGATGTTACCATTTATTACGATTTAAAAAGCGAAACCGCTGTAAAAGGAAATTACAAGGTTAAAGTTTATTGTGATGGTACTTTAATCGGAACGGATAACTTTTCTCTTAAATAAAAATTTGAAATGTCAGAGGCTATCGAACAAGGTTTTGTAGATTATTCAATCGCTGAGAATGGAATCGCCACCATAACATTTGGTCATCCCCTAAGCAATTCGCTTCCAGGAAACATTCTACAACAACTTGCTGGCGTTATAGAAAAAATGGGGCAAGATTCTGCTGTTAAAGTAATTATTCTTGAATCCACAGGTGAAAAGGCATTTTGTGCTGGAGCAAGTTTCGATGAACTGATTTCCATAAAAGATTTGGAAACCGGTAATAAGTTCTTTTCAGGATTCGCGAAGGTGATTAACGCATGTCGAAAATGTCCGAAATTCATTATTGGAAGAGTTCATGGGAGAGCAGTTGGCGGAGGGGTAGGCATAGCATCTGCTGTTGATTATTGCTTAGCTACAACAAATGCAGATGTAAAACTTTCAGAATTAGCTGTTGGTATTGGACCTTTTGTTGTTGGTCCTGCAGTCGAACGAAAAATCGGGTTATCGGCTATGAGCGAGTTAGCAATAAATGCTACAGAATGGAGGACTGCGGAATGGGCAAAAAGAAAAGGACTTTATGTCGAATTGTTTGATGACACCCACACCCTTGACAAAGAGATAAATCGCTTAGCGAATCAACTTTCAAAATCGAATCCAGAGGCTATGGCCATGTTAAAAGCCATATTTTGGCAAGGAACAGAACATTGGGACACTTTACTTCAAGAACGTGCAGGGATGAGTGGTAAACTAGTCCTAAGTGATTTTACAATCAACGCAATTAATTCATTTAAAAAGAAATAAATTTTTATCTGATTTTTTTTTAGTTTTTCTTGTAATTAAAAACAATAGTTGTATCTTTGCACCCCTAATTTTAGGTAAATTAAGTTTTTTAATATAGAGAAACCGTGGATACACTTAGTTACAAAACGATATCTGGAAACACTGAAACCGCTGATAAGAAATGGTTCATTGTAGATGCTGAAGGTCAAACAGTAGGTAGATTGGCGAGTAAAGTCGCTAAAATTATTCGAGGCAAGTACAAAACATGTTATACTCCTCATGCCGATTGCGGTGATAATGTTATTGTTGTTAACGCTGAAAAAATAGCTTTCTCAGGAACTAAGTTGGAAGACAAAGAATATGTGCGTTTCTCAGGATATCCTGGAGGACAGCGTTTTACAGCAGCGAAGGATATTTTAAAAAATCATCCAGAAAGGTTGATTGAAAAAGCGGTTAAAGGAATGCTCCCTAAAAACACATTGGGACGACAATTATACAGAAATTTAAAAGTATACAAAGGCTCTGAGCACAAACATGAAGCTCAGCAACCAACATCATTAAATCTTGACACTCTGAAATAAAAAATATGGAAGTAATAAATGCTTTAGGAAGAAGAAAAACTGCTGTTGCTCGCGTTTACTTAACCAAAGGAAAAGGTAATATTTCAATCAATAAAAAATCATTGAATGAAATGTTTCCAATTGATGTTTTACAAGTTAAGGTTAATCAACCTTTTGTTTTAACTGAAACTGTTGGTCAATTCGATATAAAAGTTAATGTTGCAGGTGGCGGAATCAATGGTCAAGCTGAAGCAATTCGATTGGGTATTTCAAGAGCACTCGTAGAAGTATCGGCTGATTACAAGTCTGTTTTGAGAGCGGATGGTTTAATGACTCGTGACCCTAGAATGGTTGAGCGTAAAAAACCAGGACAACCTAAAGCTCGTAAGAAATTCCAGTTCTCGAAACGTTAATCGAACTGGCTGTTTAGCATCCAAACTTTGGAGAACATTGATCTTTGTGGTCCTCTCTTTAGTTGCTTTAATTTATTTAGGAACGTAAACAAATACATAAAATGTCAAAATTAAATTTCGAAACTTTATTGGAAGCAGGTGTTCATTTTGGACACTTAAAAAGAAAGTGGAATCCCGCAATGGCTCCATATATCTTTGAAGAGAAAAAAGGTATTCACATCATTGACTTAAATAAGACTATTGTTCGATTGGAACAAGCTTGCGCGGCGATGAAACAAATAGCTAAATCTGGAAAAAAAGTTCTCTTCGTTGCTACGAAAAAACAAGCTAAAGAAATCGTTTCTGAGCGAGTATCTAAAGTAAACATGCCTTTTGTTACAGAGCGTTGGTCTGGTGGAATGCTAACTAACTTCCAGACAACGAGAAAATCGATTCGCAAAATGACGTTAATCGACAAAATGAAATCTGATGGATCATGGGATACTTTGAATAAGCGTGAAAAATTATTCAAAACTCGTCAACGTGAGAAATTAGAAAAAACCTTTGGTTCAATTGCCGATATGACTCGTCAACCAGCAGCGATTTTTATCGTTGATATTTTAAAAGAACACATCGCACTTGCTGAAGCGAGAAGACTTAATATTCCAACTTTCGCAATGGTTGATACGAATTCAAATCCAAAATTGGTTGATTTCCCTATTCCAGCAAATGATGACGCAACAAAATCAATTGCCTTGGTTTTAGACGAAATTTGTAATGCAATTCGTGAAGGACTTGAAGATCGAAAGAATTTAAAAGGTGGAGATAAAGAAGATGTTTCTGAGACAACTGAGGTTGCTTCCGGCGAAACTTCAGAAAATACAGCAGAATAAATTAATCACAAAAAATTATTAGTATCATGGCTATTACAGCTTCAGATGTAAACAAATTGCGCCAACAAACTGGCGCTGGTATGATGGATTGTAAAAATGCTCTAGTAGAATCAAATGGTGATTTCGAAGCAGCAGTTGATATTCTTCGTAAAAAAGGTCAAAAAATTGCAGCAAAACGAGGGGATAACGAAGCAAGAGAAGGGTTAATTATAGCTCAGTCAACAAACGACGGTAAAGCTGGAGTAATCGTAACATTGAATTGTGAAACCGATTTCGTTGCTAAAAACGATGGTTACAAGAATCTTGTTCAATCAATTGTTGATATTGCTTTAGAAAAATTACCTTCTTCAGTTGATGATCTTAAAGCATTACCTTACGATGCTAAATTAAGTGTTGATGAGAAAATCATCGAGCAAGTTGGAGTAATTGGTGAAAAATTAGACCTTTCAAATTATGCTGTGATAAAAGCCGATAAAGTTGTTGCTTACAATCACCCAGGAAATCAATTAGCAACGTTAGTTGCTCTTAACAGTGGATCGGATGTGGTTGAAGATGCTGGTAGACAAGTTGCGATGCAAGTAGCCGCAATGAACCCGATAGCAATCAACAAAGATGGAGTTGATGCGCGCACAATCGAAAGAGAAATTGAAATTGGAAAAGAATTGGCTATTCAAGAAGGCAAGCCTTCTGACATGGCTGAAAAAATTGCGATGGGAAGATTAAACAAGTTTTTCCAAGAAAATACATTATTGAGTCAGCAATTCGTAAGAGATAACAAACTGACGGTCGAGCAGTTCTTGAGTTCGACTGAATCTGGACTAACCATCTTAGATTTCAAACGATTCTCATTGAGTTAAAATTTAAAAGCTATCTTAATCGATAGCTTTTTTTTTAGCTTATCTATGAGAAATTATAAACGATTCCTATATTTGTCAACCAAATGAACTACAAAAGAATATTACTTAAACTCAGCGGAGAGTCCTTAATGGGTGAAAAGAATTTCGGAATTGATAACAAACGTATAAATTCCTATGCTCTTCAAATTAAAGAGATTCACGAAATGGGAATTGAAGTTGCTATCGTAATCGGTGGTGGAAATATTTTTAGAGGAGTTCAAGCTGAAGAAGGTGGAATGGATAGGACACACGGCGATTATATGGGTATGCTTGCTACCATGATAAATTCGATGGCGTTACAATCAGCTCTAGAATTTGTTGGAGTTCATACCAGACTTCAATCTGCCATTGAAATGAAAGAAATTGCTGAACCTTTTGTTCGTAGAAGAGCAGTAAGACATCTTGAGAAAGGAAGAGTCGTAATATTTGGCGCTGGCACTGGGAACCCATTTTTTACCACAGATTCTGCGGCATCTTTAAGAGCAATTGAAATTAACGCCAATGTCATATTAAAAGGAACACGCGTTGACGGCATTTATTCTGCTGATCCTGAAAAAGACAAAGACGCTGTCAAATTCAATTATATTACATTTGATGAAGTCTATTCCAAAGGACTAAATGTTATGGATCTTACAGCATTTACACTTTGTAAAGAAAATAATTTACCTAT
>JBEIKF010000162.1:0-4819 GCA_040379905.1 Crocinitomicaceae bacterium | reverse complement strand
GAAATAATTTTAATATTCTCTACATCCGATTTTAACTTTTACCTTTAATATTTATAACCCTTTTTGTTTGTAACAAGATTTCTCAGCCGTTTCATTAAGTTCGCACGTTAATGAACTTAAATGAAAACAATTCAATTCATTTCGGACGATAAAAACGAATTAGCATTCTCAGAAACGTTGAAAAGACGGGTCAACGAGTATTTCAGATCCAACAACATTTCTCAAAAAGGCAACTTTTGGATGTATTTGAAAGCGTTCATTCTGCTCACAACCTATGTTCTATCTTTTGTAATCCTGATTCTATTTCAAATAGGCCCTTGGCTTGGAATTTTAATGGCAATCCTTATGGGAATTGGTGAAGCAGGCATCGGAATGTCAGTCATGCACGACGCGGCTCATGGCGCTTTTTCCAAACGAAAATGGGTAAACTCCTTATTCGCATCCACCATGTTTATTTTGGGAAGTAATGTTCTGAATTGGAAAATTCAACACAACTTGCTCCACCATACGTACACCAATATTTACGGCTACGACCAAGATATTTCGACCAAAGCGGCTATTCGTTTGAGCGATCATGCTCCTCTAAAAAAGTACCATCGGTTTCAATTCATTTACGCTTTTTTGCTCTATGGACTGATGACAATCTCAAAATTGTTCAGCGATTTAACTCAACTCTTGGAATTCAATAGAAGTGGAATTACAAAAGCTCAAAAAAGGAATGGAAGAAAGGAAATTATCCTTTTGATTCTTTCAAAAATAGTTTATTTCACTACACTGCTTGTGTTACCGATATTGTTTAGTCCTTTTTCTTGGTGGCAAGTGCTTATTGGTTTTCTCTTGATGCATTTGACTGCTGGAATTATCATGAGTGTTATCTTCCAAATGGCCCACGTAGTTGAAGGAACTGAACAACCATTGCCGGATCAAAATGGAGCAATTCATCATGATTGGCTCGTACACCAATTAAGAACCACTGCTGATTTCGCGCCAAGAAACATAATTTTAAATTGGTATGTTGGTGGACTTAACTTTCAAGTTGAACACCATCTTTTTTCGAATGTCTGTCACATACATTATAAAAGCATCGCACCGATAGTTCAACGAACAGCTTCAGAATTTGGAATTGTATACAACGTAAAACCTACTTTTTTGAAAGCTCTTCAATCGCATGTGAAAAGACTGAAGGAATTGGGCAAATAACCCATTACAATTCATTCAACCACTTCAACGTATCTACATTATCCGCATAATCAGTAAGTGACGGACATTGCGCTTTTCCAAACGATATGTGATTTCTGCCAACAACACATTGAATATCTTCTTGATGCTCGTCAATGAAGTTAGAAACTTCGTTTTCATTTTCATAAAAATGATAATGCAACATGGCAAGCGGCGAGAACAATTCTTTGCTTTGTTTAAGTAAAAGAAAATTATTATCCAAGAAAATAGCCTGATTCATCAAATGAATTGCTTTGTTGTAATCATAATTGTTACCGTATTTTTTATTATTGATAGCCTCACCTTGATCGACAATGGCCTCGAAAAATCGATTCAATTCAAATCCTTTCGGCAATAACAAATGAGTAACATTGCGACAACCACGACCGAAATAATCAAAAATGTCAGTACCTAAAAGTGAAAGCTCGTCCTTTGTTTCATTTCCCGTCAATACAGCGATGGAAGTTCGGTTGTGCCGGAATAAATTAGGGTATTTGGAAAAATATTGTTTGAAGTGAAGCAAGGAATTATTGCTACCAGTGGCGATTATCGCATCAAAACCTTTTAAATTTCTATCAGAAAAAGTGATTTTTGATTCCAACTTCGGTTGGACCTGAATTAAAATTTTCGAAAGAAGCGGCAATAACTTATTGTCTTCAGAACTCAATTTGCAAATGACATTATTTCCAGAAGCCAAAACACACAAAAAATCATGAAAACCAACCAACGGAATGTTTCCGGCCATTATAACTGCGACGTTTTTTGGATTTTCAGTGTATGAATAACTTGAAAGCCAATTCGTCAAATCAGTTAAATTCAGCCACGAACTTAAATTTCTCAGGGACTTCCGTGTTAATTCTTCCGTAAACCAACCATTATAATGATGCTGAGTCTGAATCACGGAATTAATCTCTTCAAGTTCAATCTCTGTCAATCCAAGTTCATAACCAGGCCATGGAAGATTATTTCCAATATGATTCATTATTTTTCCAAGCTGACAAAACGCTTCAATAAGTTGTTCTTTCTTCACGATGCAAATTTAGCCACAAGAATTAGTTGAAGAAGAAATTCATACCGGATTTTAAAAAATCTCATCAACTGAACAAAACATTCAGTTTTACGTTGTTATATTTGCAAAAAATTAGTTGCTATGGCGATAATGATTACCGATGAATGTATCAATTGTGGGGCTTGCGAACCTGAATGTCCAAATAACGCAATTTACGAAGGTGGTGCTGAATGGAAATATTCCGATGGGACATCCTTAAAAGGAATCATTACAACGTTGGATGGCGACGAACTACTTGCTGATCAATCCAAAGAACCAGTTAACATGGACGTTTACTACATAGCTCACGAGAAATGTACCGAATGCGTCGGATTTCATGATGAGCCACAGTGCGCGGCTGTTTGTCCCGTTGATTGTTGTGTTGATGACCCAGATTACCGTGAATCTGAAGATGAACTTCTTGCTAAGAAGAATTTCATGCATTTGTAAACTACCGCATGTTTTACCGGATTTTACTACTAGTTTCTTGTTACTTTTTTTTAGTTTTAGGCTCAACTAATTATGCCCAAAATTTTACCCAGGAATCCTTTGATTCTCTTAATGTTAGGGGCAAAAAAATAAATTTATACCTAATACCAGTCGGTTCAAAAAAAATCAGTCGGGATATTACACGACAGATTGGAAAACCATTTCAAAAAGCGAAAATAACAATCGAATCGGCTGTTCTACCTGAATTGAGATTTGGGAATCGATCCAATTGGAATAATCCGTTCGCAGACCACACACAATTTACCAAAGACATGAAACAAGTTCGAGACGCATATTTTGAGCGCTTCGAAATAGAACCCAATTCTATCTATTTCTTCATTATCCCTAATTATTCATCAGATTCAATTCAAGGGTATTCAATCCCGGGAAAATCGATCGCTTTTATTACTGAAAAAGGCATACAAAATCAAAATACAGTTAACTTAAACTTAGGTACTTGCTTGGGACTAAAGTTAGAAATGGATTCATTAAATGTGATGAGTCCAATTGATACACTTGGTAAAGAGCTTGATTGGAGACAATGTGTTCGTCTTCGAGAAAAACTAACTTCATTTTCCATTTACGACGATTTTGAAAACGTGTCCGCAAATAATGGATTGGTTCCCAAATTTCTTTGGGTAGCGAATAAAAATGGAGAAATTGAGTTCGACGAAAATGACCCTTTTTCAAGTTTAAAGCAAGGTGAATTGAATAATTCCTTTCTTGTATACCGAAAAGTGTCTAATCCACTTTTTAAAGAACTTTTCATTATTTCAACTCATTCAATTTGCGCGATTCATTTGATCAGCGTTTTGATAACAATAACGCTTACTCTCTATTTTCGAAGAAGATTCAACCGTGCAATCGAAAATAGTGGTTTCTTCAAACGTATCTCTTTTCGTTTTATGAAATTAATCTTATGGGGTATCTTCTTTTCGATTCAAATAGTGACTTTTTTGGCCGTCGATTATTATTATGACAACAGCTATTTAAAGTCCATTTATCTGCGTGACTTTAAAGGACAAAACTTAGATGATTTGAAATCCAAGTTATCAAATAAGAATCTATTTATGCCGAAAGCAGCTAAAATTCAATTGAATCAGTGTTTTCAGAAAGAAGGGGAAGAATGGAAAGTCACAAAAGAGCGAAAAGTATTGTATTTTGAATTGACAACGGTTAATGGCAAGTGTGTTGGGAAATTTGTCGGTTCAAAAAATAGATTGATATTAAAACCTGACTTGAAACTTCAAAAGAAATTCAGTCGAAATGTGGAATACCCCTACGTCGTTTTTAGTTATATAAATGAAAAAAATGAACTGACCAAAAACGAAGTATTTAACCTTGAAGGAAAAAACATTACTTCAAAACTGATGTTTGATGATCCCGCCAAACGAATTTTACTTTTTGTCAATGGCTACCGTCCCGTTTCAGTTAGCAATTCCCTAGAAGATAATTTAAAAGACATTCAAAAAAACGGGGTTGAATATCCTGATTCGAAAAATGTTTTACACGATTTTGATCGACACCAATACTGGACACCTTGGAATGAAATCAATAATTTGTTTATTGATCGAATTAATCCATCTGAAATTTGGTATGCAGATGGTCACCATTCGGTCGCTACCTCTAATTTTGAGTCGGTTGTGAATTTTTCAGCAATTTCCTCTGTATATCCGACAACTTGTAAAAATCTTAATAAACATTCTTGTTTTAATACGAAAATCGCTGGTAACAAAAAAGTAGAAACCTATTCCTTATTGGCAACAAAACCAAATGTTGCAGGTTTTATGAAACGCAGAAAATCTGGTAGAATTGCCGGTTTAAATCTCAAAATGGTATTGAATGAGATTCCAAATTGTTCCGAAAACGACACATTGTTTATTGTATGTCATAGTATGGGGTATGCATACTCCTTAGGTATGATTCAAGAATTAAGAGGCGAAATAACTTTTGGTGGTTTTTACCTAATGGCTCCGGAAAATGCAGGGGAGGGAAAGACTTACTCAAAAGAATGGAAAGAAGTCTGGCAATACGGAGCGAACTTTGAACCTAAAAAAAGAAACG
>JBEIKF010000161.1:0-4856 GCA_040379905.1 Crocinitomicaceae bacterium | reverse complement strand
GGATTTAATGCGAAAATGAATTGGTTCTCGTCACAATACTGGCCTATTCAAGCGCAAATTAAATTTATCAAACTATTTGAAAGAGCTCCAAAATGCGGCGCATACGGCGATCCAAAAGATGCTGAATTTGATAAGAAATTCAGAATGGGTAATTAAGATTTCCAACTTTTCTCAATCAACTTAGGCACTTTCTTCCTAAATCTTTTGATAACAGAATCTCTATTTGACACATTCCCACATTTTAGAATGTCGCGATAAATGACCAAACCATTCTTGAAAAAAGTAAATTCAAAGCTAACTGATGTTGCTTCATCTCGGTAAATATGGTATAAACTGGCCATATTTAACATTTCTTCCAAGGATATTTTAGTCTCAGAAGGCTTGAATATTCGATCGTAACCTCTTACGTTTACAACAACATAGGTATCAAATCCCTTTGATTTAATTATTTGTTGAATCGAATCGCTTATTAAATTAACCGCCGAGGTGCCCTGCTTCAAAATATTTAAGGACGGTGAAGCCTTGATTCCCGTATTGGTCAATAGCTCCGTTAAATTCACCTCAATGGCATAACGATCCTCGGGTTTATCAAATTGACCTATTACTAAAACATTTTTTAGTTTAAGTCCTTGCGCAAACCCAAAAGAACAAACGAACAATAAACAAATAATCAAGAGTGGTTTTCGCATAAAATAAATTTTAAAATACCTCTTTGGCAATTGCCTTTACCGATGATGAATTGGACATCGTGTAATAATGAATACAAGGAACTCCTGCTGCCTTTAATTCTTTTGATTGTTGAATTCCCCATTCGATTCCTACTTGTTCCACGGATTTGTTGTCCTTGCATTTTAATAATTCATTTGATAGTTCAACAGGATAATCGATGTGGAAGAATTTAGGTAAAAAGGAAATATGTGTCAGATTTTTTATAGGTTTCAATCCTGGAATGATTGGCACATTAATACCGATCTTTCGGCATGCTTCCACGAAAGAAAAAAACTTGCTGTTGTCAAAAAACATTTGGGTAACAATATACTCCGCACCGGCTTCAACCTTTCGCTTTAAGTTTTGCAAGTCAAAAGCCAAATTCATAGCTTCAAAATGTTTTTCAGGATAACCCGCCGCACCAATGCAAAAATCGGTTGGCTCGAGCTGAACATCGTCCATCATGTAATTTCCACGGTTCATGTCGGATATTTGATGGATTAATTGCTCTGCAAAAGCGTGTCCGTCGGAGTGAGGTCGAAAGGAACTTTCCGTTTTTATGGAGTCTCCCCGTAAGGCCAAAACATTATCGATACCTAAAAATTGAAGGTCGATAAGGGCATTTTCAGTTTCCTCTTTGCTAAATCCACCGCAGATTAAATGTGGAACAGCATCTACCTGATACTTATTCATAATAGCCGCACAAATCCCCACGGTTCCAGGACGTTTACGAATTGCAATTTTTTCGAGTAAACCGTTTTCTCGTTCCTTGTAAATAAACTCCTCACGATGATACGTGACGTTTACAAATTTTGGTTTGAATTCCATTAATGGATCAATGCCATCGTAAATTGATTGAATACTCTTGCCTTTCAAAGGAGGAAGTATTTCAAATGAAAATAAGGTGTCTTTTGCCGCTGTAATATGTTCGGTAACCTTCATCGCTTTAATTGGTTGTTTGCAAAGATACTTCTTTCAATTCTTTTTTCCGTCGGCGAAATTTTATTTACTTAAATTTGTTCTACCTTAAAACACTTTAAATGAAAAAAATTGCGATTTACTTATTCGTTCTGACACTTTCAATAGCCGGAATATCATCTTGTGGTAAATATGAGGAAGGACCGAAATTTACTTTCTTGACTAAGAAAGCAAGAATTACGAATACCTGGAATTTAGCCTCTCGAACGACAAATGGATCAACAACTAACTTGAGTAATCAAACCTGGGAGGTAGTCATAAAAGATGATGAGACTTATACTTCAAAAGCAGCCTTATTTGGTATTACTTTTCTAAATGAAACAGGTTCCTGGAAATTTTCGGATGATAAACTCGAGTTGTTAACCACTCCCGCAAATTCTGCCAACACAGCAAATTGGGAAATAGTTCGATTGAAGAGCGACGAGTTGAAATTGCGTTATTTTGCTAATGGGGATACCATAGTGGATACTTTCAACTAAGATTAATTGTTACGATTCAGTCTCTTTAATCGCTTCTATAATTAGTCTTCCGGCTAGTAAAATTTCTTCCTCTGAAATATTTAGTGGTGGCGAGAGTCTGAAGCTGTAAGGATGTGATAAAAACCAAAAGGTAATCAACCCTTTTTCCAAACATTTTTCGACAACTTTAGTTACGCGTTCAGAAGATTCCATGTCAAATGCGAACATCATTCCAATTCTACGAATAGCTTTGATTTCTTGGCTTTGAGAAATTATTTTTTCCAGAAGTGCTCCCAATCGTTCGACTTCATCCCAATGAATTTCAGTTTTAAGGACTTTTAAAAACGCCGCCGATGCCGCACAATTTATTGGATGTCCACCAAATGTTGTGATGTGACCAAGCATTGGATTATTCGTAAAGGCATGCATTTTTTCTTTCGATGAAACAAGCGCTCCAATCGACATTCCACCGCCCAAAGCTTTTCCAAGCGTCAAGATGTCAGGAATAACTCCAAAATGCTCAAATGCGAAAACTTTTCCTGTTCTGCCCATTCCGCATTGGATTTCGTCAAAAATTAACTGTGCACCAACTTCGTTGCATCGTTTCCGTAAAGCAATTAGGAACTCTTTTTTAGGAATGCGAACTCCTGCATCACCTTGAACGGTTTCGATGATGACTCCAGCCGTTTTCTCTGAAATTTGATTCAACATTTCCTCGTTGTTGAACTCAAGAAAACGCACGTCTGGAAGTAAAGGCCGATACGCTTGTTTTTTGATTTCATTCCCTGAAACACTCATTGAGCCGTGCGTACTTCCGTGATAGGAACCGCGAAAAGAAACGATTTCAGTTCTTCCCGTGCAACGCTTTGCTAATTTGAGTGCTGCTTCAATAGCTTCGGTCCCAGAATTAACAGTATAAACGCAATTTAGCTTTTCAGGGAGGAGCTCAATGAGTTCTTTCGCCATTTCATTTTGAGCATCTTGGATGAATTCACCATAAACCATTACATGTAAATGTTTATCCAATTGATTTCGAATGGCTTGAATAACTTTCGGGTGCCGATGTCCGATATTGTTGACTGCAACACCCGAAATCATATCCATATATGCTTTCCCAGCTTTGTCGTATATGTAAATTCCTTCAGCCCGATTAACTTCGATTAAAAAGGGGTGTTCATTCGTTTGACCTAAGTGGTTGAGAAAAAATCGTGCTTCTTCCATTCCTTATTTTTTCAAGACTTCAAGAATGGGCTGTCCAGTCATTGCTCCTGATCGTTGCAAATTCAAGATGTGAGTTAATGTTGGTGCAATATCTATGATTTTATAGGATTCAAAGTCGTCTTTCGAAGGAATTTGTGCGCCATACCAAAGGAGCGGAACGTGTGTGTCGTAATTAAATGAAGAACCATGTGAAGTCCCCCGATGTGCTTTTTCTGAATCGAGTTCTTTTACTAAATATCCAGGTTCCATAATGAAAATAATCTCACCACTTCGTTTTGCTTCATAGCCTAATCGAACCATATCCTTCCATTCGTTATCTCTTGCAGAATTGGAAAGTTCTTGAGAAGTAAAAACTGCTTTTACATTGGGCCAAAGTTTAATTTTTTCAGCAAAAAAGGAAGCTATTTCATTTTTATTTAATTTGAGCGAGTCGATTTTTTTTAGATCCAAATAAATATTTTGATTTGTTTCATGTTGAATCAAATCACAATTAAATTTTGATAAAGATGCACTCTTTAGTTCGTTCATATATTGAGCTAGAAAAAGATAGCCACCAGGTAATTTTTTGTCCATAAGCATTTGAGGTACAGGAACAACCGCGTGATCAGCAGTCAGGAAAACAACAACTCCATCTTTTCCGAAGTTCGTTTCGAGGTTTGTCAAAAGCCTTTCCAATTCTCTGTCCAATCGAACGTACATATCCTCGATTTCTAATGAATAAGGACCGAATGTATGTCCTGCAATATCTGGCGTTGAATAACTGATACAGAGCATATCCGTTTGCTTGTCTAATCCTAGGTTTTCATTTTTAATTGATTCCAATGCGAAATCAGTAAGTAAGGTATTTGCAAAAGGAGAGACGGTAAAATATTGGGTATTCAATTTTCCTCCTGCCATTTTTTGAAAATCGTAAGGAAAAGTTGGTGTAGATTTTCCTCCGACCAAGATTTCATAAGGGCTATCATCAACCGATTGATATTTTTCTTTCGGAAGAAGCAAATCCCATGTTTTGGTATAGGTTTGAGCATTATTCTTCGAATTGAAATTTGCCACCCACGTTGGAAGTTCTTTTTTGAAAAAGGAACTTGTGATAAATGTCCCGGAAGCATAATCAAACCAATAACTCCCGTCGCTCAAATGTCCACCGGGAAGAATTGCGCCTCGATCTTTAATCGACATCGAAACGACTTTGGCATTTGGGTAAGTCATTTTGAGTTGATCCGTGATGGTATATGTTTTCAAATTAATGGGGGAAGCTTTTCCCTCCTCAGAAATGCTACCAATGGTTGAAGAATTGTTATCCGAAACGCAATTTATAGCGTTGTTTGTTTGCCGATTATACCATTCATTTCCAACGATTCCATGATTATTTGGAGTTGTCCCAGTGTATATAGAAGCGTGTCCAGGGCCTGTGTATGTGGGAACGTAATTGTAAACTACATTTCGGCAGTTCAGCCCTTTTTTTAGGAATTTATTGAACCCTCCTTCTGT
>JBEIKF010000160.1:0-4875 GCA_040379905.1 Crocinitomicaceae bacterium | reverse complement strand
GATTTATGAAACTGTACTAGGATGGGCAGGAGAAAAACTTGGAGTTAAGTTTGCTACACCAATTTTTGATGGTGCTACGCCTGAAGAAATTGATTCTTGGACAGTGAAAGCCGGAGTTCCTAAGTCGGGTAAGACTTACTTGTTTGATGGTGGTACTGGTGAGCGTTTTCATCAACCGGCTACTGTTGGTGTAATCTATATGCTTAAATTATCTCACATGGTTGATGATAAAATGCATGCTCGTTCAATCGGTCCTTACTCGTTGATTACACAACAGCCACTTGGAGGTAAAGCTCAATTTGGAGGTCAGCGTTTTGGAGAGATGGAAGTATGGGCACTCGAAGCGTTTGGAGCGTCGAATATCCTTCAAGAAATTTTGACTGTTAAGTCTGATGACGTGATGGGTAGAGCAAAAGCTTACGAAGCAATCGTTAAAGGTGACAACATTCCTGAACCAGGAATTCCTGAATCGTTCAACGTATTGTTACACGAGCTAAGAGGATTATGTCTTAACGTATCTATGGATTAATTGATTTTTTAAACGAAAACGTTATATAAAATGGCTTTCAAAAAAGAAACACCTAAAAAACAAAGTAGCTTTAATAAAATAACTATCTCACTTGCTTCTCCAGAAATAATTCTTGGACATTCGAGTGGTGAAGTTTTGAAACCTGAAACGATTAATTACCGAACTTACAAACCTGAAAGAGATGGTTTGTTCTGTGAGCGAATTTTCGGACCAGTAAAAGATTACGAATGTCACTGTGGTAAATACAAACGAATTCGATACAAGGGTATCGTTTGTGACCGATGTGGTGTTGAAGTAACTGAAAAGAAAGTAAGAAGAGAGCGAATGGGACACATTTCATTGGTTGTTCCTGTTGCACACATCTGGTATTTCCGTTCACTTCCAAACAAAATTGGTTATTTATTAGGTTTACCTACTAAGAAATTAGACCAAATTATCTATTATGAGCGTTATGTTGTAATTAATGCGGGCGCTGCGCTTACTATTGATGGTGTTAGCTTAAAGAAAATGGATTTCTTGACTGAAGAGGAATACCTCGACATTATCGATAATCCTATTTTGAAGGATAATCATTATTTGGATGATAGCGACCCAAACAAGTTCGTTGCTAAAATGGGGGCAGAGGCCCTTCATGATTTGTTAAAGGATTTAAAACTAGATGAGTTATCTGATGGTTTAAGAGATCAAGCGGAAAATGAAACGTCCGTTCAGCGTAAAAATGAAGCTTTAAAAAGACTTCAAGTTGTTGAATCGATGAAGGATTCTCAAACAAGAATTGAAAACAGACCAGAATGGATGATTGTGAAGGTTGTTCCGGTTATTCCACCTGAATTACGTCCTTTGGTTCCGCTTGATGGTGGTCGTTTTGCTACTTCAGATTTGAATGATTTATATAGAAGAGTAATCATTCGAAACAATCGTTTGAAAAGATTGATCGAAATCAAAGCTCCTGAAGTCATTCTGCGTAATGAGAAACGGATGCTTCAAGAATCGGTGGACTCGCTATTCGACAATTCGAGAAAGTCTAGCGCTGTAAAAACTGAATCTAATAGAGCATTGAAGTCGCTTTCTGACTCGTTAAAAGGTAAGCAAGGTCGTTTTCGTCAGAATCTATTAGGAAAACGTGTCGATTATTCGGCTCGTTCGGTAATTGTCGTTGGTCCAGATTTGAAGTTGCATGAGTGTGGTTTACCAAAAGATATGGCGGCTGAACTTTACAAACCGTTTATCATTCGTAAAATGATTGAGCGTGGTATTGTAAAAACGGTAAAATCTGCAAAGAAAATTGTAGATAGAAAAGAACCTGTTGTTTGGGATATTCTTGAAAATGTTTTGAAAGGACATCCAGTTCTTTTGAACAGAGCACCAACACTTCACCGTTTGGGTATTCAAGCGTTTCAACCAAAATTAATTGAAGGTAAAGCCATTCGTTTGCATCCGCTTGTAACGACGGCTTTCAACGCTGACTTCGATGGTGACCAAATGGCGGTTCACTTACCGTTAGGTAACGCTGCAATTTTGGAAGCACAAATGTTGATGCTAGCATCACACAATGTATTGAATCCCGCGAACGGAGCGCCAATTGCAGTTCCTTCTCAGGATATGGTTTTGGGTCTATACTACATTACGAAAGGCAAGAAATCGACTGAAACTGACAAAGTAAAAGGCGAAGGAAGTATTTACTATTCACCTGAAGAAGTGATCATTGCATACAATGAGAAAAAACTTGATTTACATGCTCATATCAAAGTAAAATCTTATGATTTAAATGCCCTAGGTGAACCAGAATTGAAAATAATTGAGACTACTTGTGGTCGGGTTTTATTCAATGAGAAAGTTCCAAGAGAGGTAGGATACTTGAATGATGTATTGACAAAGAAAGCCTTACGTGATATTATT
Source organism: Crocinitomicaceae bacterium (assembly GCA_040379905.1). Classification (GTDB taxonomy): domain Bacteria; phylum Bacteroidota; class Bacteroidia; order Flavobacteriales_D; family Crocinitomicaceae; genus UBA952. Next base: position 2,447 of record JBEIKF010000160.1, on the reverse strand, counting down.
GGTGAAGTTCTTAAAGTTTGTGGTACTTCTCGCACAGCTCAGTTTTTGGACGATATTAAAGGTTTGGGTTATGAGATGGCATTCAAGGGTGGTCTTTCATTCAATTTGGATGACATTATAATTCCGAACGAAAAAGAAGTTCTAGTTACAAAAGCCGAGAACGAGGTGAAAGCAGTAATGCAAAATTATAATAGTGGTTACATCACGAACAATGAGCGTTACAACCAAATAATTGACATTTGGACACATACAAATTCTCGTTTAACTGCAACATTAATGGACCAGTTGAAAAACGATCGTCAGGGATTCAACTCTATATACATGATGTTTGATTCCGGAGCACGTGGATCCAAAGAGCAGATTCGTCAGCTTTCAGGTATGCGTGGATTGATGGCAAAACCTCAAAAGTCAGGAGCATCTGTTCAAGAAATTATTGAAAATCCAATCCTATCAAACTTTAAAGAGGGTCTTTCAATTCTTGAGTACTTTATTTCTACGCACGGTGCTCGTAAAGGATTAGCAGATACAGCTCTTAAGACAGCTGATGCTGGTTATCTTACACGTCGTTTGGTTGACGTTGCACAAGATGTTGTAATCAATTCAAATGATTGTGGGACGCTTCGTGGAATTGTCGCTACATCTTTGAAAAAGAACGACGAAGTAGTTGAGCCTCTATATGATCGTATATTAGGTAGAACCTCTGTTCACGATATTTATTTACCAGAATCAGATAATTTAATTATTCAAGCAGGTGAATTAATTTCTGAAGAAGTTGCGAAAGAAATCGAAAAAGCTGGAATTGAAGAAGTAGAGATTCGTTCAGTGCTTACTTGTGAAATGAGAAGAGGGGTTTGCTCGAAATGTTATGGAAGAAATCTTGCTAATCATAGACTAGCGCAATTGGGTGACTCCGTTGGAGTTATCGCTGCTCAATCTATTGGAGAGCCAGGAACTCAATTAACATTGAGAACATTCCACGTGGGAGGTACGGCCTCTAACATAGCTGATATTTCTGATTTAAAAGCAAAGGCGAATGGTAAGTTGGAAATCGATGAATTAAGAACAATCGAAAAGAAAAATGCTGAAGGAGCTACTCAAATTATCGTAGTTGGTCGTTCAGCGGAGCTTAAAATTACAGACGAGAAAACTGGTATTATTGTAATGACAGCTAATGTTCCTTACGGTTCAGAGTTACTCGTTGAAAATAATTCAAAAATCAAAAAGGGTGATGTTATCTGTAAATGGGATCCATACAATGCCCTAATCGTTTCTGAGGTTAAAGGAAAAGTGAAGTTTGATAATGTTATCTCGAATGTTACTTACCGTGAGGAAATCGATGAGCAAACTGGTAAAACGGAGATCGTTATTATTGAATCTCGCGATAAAAAGAAAAGCCCGTCAATTCATATTATTGACCCGAAAACAAAAGAAACAATTCGTGAATACTCAATACCTGTGAATGCACACGTTGACGTAAACGATGAAGATTTAATTGAGGCTGGAGCAATTTTAGTTAAAATTCCAAGAATGGCAGGTAAAACTGGAGATATCACCGGTGGTTTACCACGTGTAACTGAATTATTTGAGGCTAGAAATCCATCTAATCCAGCTGTTGTATCGGAAATTGATGGTACAGCTACTTTTGGAAATATTAAACGCGGAAATAGAGAGGTTATAATTACACCAAAATTTGGAGAAATTAGAAAATATTTGGTTCCGCTTTCGAAACATATTTTGGTTCAACAAAACGATTTCGTGCGAGCAGGACAACCACTTTCTGATGGTGCAATTACGCCAAATGATATTTTGAATATTGAAGGTCCTACAAAAGTTCAAGAATACATTGTTAACGAAATCCAAGAAGTATATCGATTGCAAGGTGTGAAGATCAACGATAAGCATTTTGAAGTGATTGTTCGTCAAATGATGTTGAAAGCTGAAATAATTGATTCAGGAGACACACGTTTCTTAGAGGGACAGTCTGTTCACAAAGCTGATATTATGGAAGCGAATGACGCCTTGTATGGAATGATGTTCGTTAAAGATGCCGGTGATTCAACGGAAGTAAGAAAAGGATCGTTGATAACGGTAAGAAGATTGCGTGATGAGAACTCTAGATTGAAGCGTGAAGATAAAAAATTGATTGAGGGGAGAGAGGCTCGTCCTGCAACGTCTACACCTTTACTTCAAGGAATCACGAGAGCTTCACTACAAACGCAATCATTTATTTCAGCGGCTTCCTTCCAGGAAACAACCAAAGTTTTGAACGAAGCAGCAATTTCAGGAAAAGAAGACCACTTGTTAGGATTGAAAGAAAACGTAATCGTTGGACATTTAATTCCTGCAGGAACTGGTGTTAGGGATTTCCAGAAAATGATTATAGGTTCGAACGAGGCGTTGGAAGAATTAACAGAACAAGCGTAATTTAAATTAATAAATTTAGAAAG
>JBEIKF010000159.1:0-4878 GCA_040379905.1 Crocinitomicaceae bacterium | reverse complement strand
TCCATGTAAAACGGTGCAATCGGAGAAGCAAGTAATGCAACCGTTTCCAAACACGAATAAAGTGTCTGATAAGCACATAGTTTATCTTTTGGATCGTCGTTTTTCCAATACCTGCGGCGACACAAACGCACATACCAATTTGATAGTTGCTCCGTTACAAAATCTTGAATTGCACGTCCGGCTTTTGTTGGTTCGTATTCCGAATAAGCTGTATCAACATCTTCTATCAAAGAATTTAGTTTGGAAAGCACCCAACGATCAATTTCTGGTCGCTCGTTCAATGGAATTTCGGCTTCAGAAAAGTCAAATCCGTCAATATTTGCATAAAGCGAGAAGAATGAATAGGTGTTGTAGAGCGTTCCAAAGAATTTACGTTGAACTTCCGTAATTCCTTCTAAATCGAATTTCAAGTTGTCCCAAGGCTGCGCATTCGTAATCATGTACCAACGTGTTGCATCCGGACCATACTTTTCCAAGGTTGTAAATGGATCAATGGCATTTTTTAGTCTTTTCGACATTTTCATTCCGTTCTTGTCCAATACAAGTCCGTTTGAAACAACGTTTTTATAAGCGATCGAATCAAATACCATCGTCGCAATGGCATGCAAGGTATAAAACCAACCACGAGTTTGATCAACACCCTCAGCGATAAAATCTGCTGGGTAACCTGTTCTGTTTTCAATCAGTTCTTTGTTCTCAAACGGATAATGCCATTGTGCATAAGGCATCGCTCCTGAATCAAACCAAACATCGATTAGGTCAGCTTCACGTTTCATCGGTTTTCCGGATGGAGAAACCAAAACGATTTCATCCACAAAATGCTTATGTAAATCAACTTTATCATAGTTTTCCGAAGTCATATTTCCAACTTCGAAATCAGCCAATGGATTATTTGTCATTAATCCAGCTTGAACGGCTTTATCAGCTTCCTTTTTCAATTCTTCAACAGATCCAATGCAAATGCGCTCATCACCTTCTTCGGTTGACCAGATTGGAATAGGAATTCCCCAGTAGCGCGAGCGTGAAAGGTTCCAATCGTTCGCATTTTCCAACCATTTACCAAAGCGGCCTGTTCCTGTTGATTCTGGTTTCCAATTGATGGTGTTGTTTAACTCGACCATGCGGTCTTTTTTATCGGTTACTTTAATAAACCACGAATCCAATGGATAATATAAAACGGGTTTGTCTGTTCTCCAACAGTGCGGGTAGTTGTGCTCGTATTTCTCGACTTTAAAAGCCTTGTTTTCCTCTTTGAGTTTGATGGCAATTTGAACATCTACTGATTTTTCAGGTGCTGCCCCTTCGTCGTAATATTCGTTTTTCACGTACATTCCTGCAAAGTCGCTTACTTCTGAACGAAAACGTCCTTGTAAATCCACCAATGGAACCAAGTTGTTATTGTCATCTTTCACGAGCATTGGCGGAACACCAGCATCTTTGGCTACTTTCGCATCATCTGCTCCGAATGTTGGCGCTGTATGAACGATTCCCGTTCCATCCTCGGTTGTTACAAAATCTCCTGGAATGACCACAAATGCTTTTTCGGGATTTTCAGCCGGTAAGCACTAAGGAAGCAATTGTTCGTATTTGATTCCAACCAACTCTTTTCCTAGACAAGTTCCTGCAACAAAATAAGGAATGGTTTTATCTCCAGCGTTGTAAGTATTCAATTCATCTGCTGATTCAATAGCTTGAAATCCTTTTCCGAATTGATATCCTACCAGATTTTTCGCTAGAATTACGTTGATAGGCTCGTAAGTATATTGATTAAATGTCGAAACAAGTGCATACTCAATATTCGGCCCAACGGTTAAAGCTGTGTTGGAAGGTAAAGTCCACGGAGTAGTTGTCCAGGCTAAGAAGTAGGTTGCAGCTTCGCGGATTTCAGATTTCAGATTTTCAATTGCAGATTGTAGATTGGGAAATTCCAAATTTGCAATCCGTGAATCTGCAATCTGCAATTCAGTATCTAAAACCTTAAACATCGCCACCACCGTCGTGTCTTTCACATCTTTGTAGCAACCCGGTTGATTTAATTCGTGGGAGGAAAGTCCAGTTCCTGCTTTCGGTGAGTAGGGCTGAATGGTATAACCTTTATATAAAAGTCCTTTATTATACAATTGTGCCAAAAGCCACCAAACAGATTCCATGTATTTGGATTCGTAGGTAACATACGGATTTTCCATGTCTACCCAATAACCCATTTTTACGGTCAAATCGTTCCAAATATCCGTGTAGCGCATCACCGCTTTTTTACAAGCATCATTGTATTCGTCTACAGAAATTTTTGTTCCGATGTCTTCTTTGATGATACCAAGTTCTTTTTCAACCCCTAATTCTACTGGTAGTCCATGTGTATCCCATCCAGCTTTTCGTTTTACTTGAAAACCTTTAAGCGTTTGATATCGGCAAAAAATATCTTTTATGGAACGCGCCATTACGTGGTGAATCCCTGGCAAACCATTTGCGGAAGGAGGTCCTTCAAAGAACACATAGGATGGTTTCCCTTCTCGCGTTGAAATAGACTTTTCGAAAATGGATTCGTTTTGCCACCTTTCTAAAACTTCACTTGCGACGTTCGGCAGATTTAACCCTTTGTATTCTTTATATTTTTTGCTCATACTCTTGTATTGAAGACGCAAAGTTAATAAGAAATGAAGTTGTGGAAATGCTTCAAATCCTTGATTTATGAATAGTTGAATTTCGATCTGTCATTTTGTAGAAAATTTAAATCCAACGAATATTTGTCGAATTGCTTAATTTCGAGTTATCTTATTTAATACGATGCAGTTGCGAATAGCATACTTATGTGGAACGATGGGTTGGGGTGGTTTGGAAATGAATCAGTTGCGTAATGCATCGTGGATGATGGAACGTGGGCATTTTGTTCAAATTTACGCTCAAAAAAATAGTCCCATTGCTAAGGCGACCATAGAAAATAAAATCCCTTTAATCGAAATCAAAGCGCACAAAAATCACTACGACTTTCTTCGGGCTTGGCAACTTTATCAAATATTGAAATCTAATAGCATCGAACATTTAATTATTCGTGCAACGTTCGACCAAAGTATTGCGGCATCTGTGGCATTTTTATCCAAAGGCAAAATCAAGGTTCATTTTTTTATGGAAATGGATTTTGGATCTCCGAAAAAACAGTTTTTTAGAACTTTGCGTTACTCGTTTTTTACAAGTTGGAATTGCCCGTTGGAATATTTGAAAAATCAAGTATTGAATAACACGAATTGCAATCCGAACAAAGTCAATGTGATTCCTTCAGGATTGGATTTAACGAAACTTACTCGAGTTGACAAAAATACTGCTCGTTCGGAACTGAAATTACCTCAAGAAAAGTTCATTTTTGGAATTGTTGGTAGAATTGACGCAAAGAAAGGACAAATTTTAGCTCTAGAGGCACTGATGAAAAGTACTTTTAACGACTTTCATCTTTGTATTATTGGCGATCCTACATATAATGAAAATAATTCGTATTTAATTGAAATTAAAAACTTCATTCGAATAAATAGTCTCGAAAATAGAGTTCATTTGTTGCCAAATCAATCCGATGTATCCGTTGTTTTTTCTGCTTTGGATTGGACAATTCTTCCTTCGGATTCAGAAACGTTTGGAATGGTGACGATCGAGTCAATGGCTTTGGGTATTCCCGTTTTGGGAAGTAGGGCAGGAGGTACAAATGAGTTGGTTAATAATTTAAAAAATGGATTGCTTTTCGAGACGAAAAACAGTATTGATCTAGCGAAAAAACTGGATATGATTTTGAGCGGCGAAATTAAATTGAATCACCAAGAAATTATTGAGTCGGTTCAGAAGTTTGATCATCATTCCGTTTGTGAAATGGTTGAAAAACTGCTACTTTCGTAAAAATGGATATTTATTCGTCGAAGCAACGTTGGAAAATTGCCTTGATTTTGGTTTCACTCACCATCATCATCGCATCGCTGTTTGTTTCCAATCAAATGATCAACAAGATTGCGCAACGCGAAAAAGCCAAAGCTGAGCAATGGGCAGATGCGATTCGGAAAAAGGTGGAATTGGTAAAACTAACCAACCAAATTTTCGATGAATTACGCGAAAAGGAGCGTCAAAAAATCCAAATTGTAGTTGACGCCCAAAGAACAATTTTGAATCCATCCGATTTAAATATGAATCAGGACATTGATTTTGCCTTGAATATCATTGCCAGTAACAAAGACATTCCTGTAGCTATTTTAACTGATGAAGGTAAATTGGCGCAGAGTAAAAATGTAGATTCAAGTTTGACGGAAGAAGGAAAAATAGCTTCATTTCAGGAATGGATTACCGAAGGAAGGTCTTATGAAATCGAAGTTTTTGGTGGAATTAAAATGCAGTTTGTGTATGGTGAATCCAACGAGTTGATTCGTTTGAAAAAAGCGAGTGACTCCTTGATAAATTCATTTAATAGCGATTTAATAGATAATTCCAATTTGATTCCCGTAATTCTTGTCGATGCAGAATCGGATAGCATCGAGGCAAGCAATTTACCTAAAAAAGAATTGAAAAATCAAACGCTTGTTCTTTCAGAATTTAAAAAGCAAAACGCACCTATTAAGATTGATTTCGGAACGGGAACAAAATTCCTTTATTTCAAGGAAAGTCCTGAGTTAAAGCAATTGACATGGTTTCCATACATTCAGTTTTCGGTGATTGGACTGATTGTTATCATTGGATATCTGATGTTTTCAACTTTCCGTAAAGCGGAGCAAAATCAAGTTTGGGCTGGAATGGCTAAGGAAACTGCGCATCAGCTGGGGACTCCGCTATCATCTATGATGGCTTGGGTTGCTTATTTGGAGGCAAATGGAGGAGATCAGATGATTGTAACGGAAATGACGAAGGACT
>JBEIKF010000158.1:0-4911 GCA_040379905.1 Crocinitomicaceae bacterium | reverse complement strand
TGCCAACTAGAAAAGTTAAACTGATTCCCACAAATGCAATGACAGAAGAAATAGCATCACTGCGATGGTGCCAAGCGTCAGCTTTCAAGGAAGAAGAATTGGTTTCAATTCCTTTTTTTCTAACATATTGAAACGATATTTCTTTAATAAGAATAATCGCAGCAAGAACATAAAGCGTAAAAAACTCAGGTTTTTCTTGTGGTTCACTCAAGTGTCTAATACTCTCTACGGCAATGATGGTTGCCGAAATCAGCAAGAATCCAACAACTGCAAACGTAGTGAGTGCTTCCGCTTTTCCATGCCCATAGGGATGATTATCATCGGCAGGTTTCGTAGAGTAATTGAGCCCCAACAAAACTAAAACACTTGCAAAGACGTCAGCAGTAGATTCTATCGCATCAGCTAAAAGCGCATCAGAATGACCGAAAAAACCTGTAAATCCTTTTGCTATGGCAAGACCTGCATTGGAAATAATACTAATAATAGCGGTTGACTTGGCTGTTTTTTCGTGACTTGACATAAGATAATCTCCACGAAATTAACACTTTTAGTTCATCCATTTGGTTAATTATGCTCAGTAAAAACCGATTACCTCACCAAATTTACGTGACCATGAAGGTGTTTTATTTCTTTAGTGGAATTTTCAACATAAGCGATTTCCCAACTATAAGTTCCTTGCATGCAAGGCGCTCCCTTATGAAACCCATCCCAAGCAGCCTGAATATTATCTGTTTGAAAAACAACTTCTCCCCATCGATTGTAAATTAGAAATGAGTAGTCTTTACGATCAAAATTTGATCCTGAAAATACAGGGTAAAAAAGTTGATTATTTTCGTCGCCATTTGGCGTAAAAGTATTTGGAACAAAAACCGTTAATGAAGGATTTACTAAAATTTGATTCAAAGCTGTGTCACTGCAGGCATATTCGTTGTAGACAATCAAATTAACATCATATGTTCCTGGCGCGGTAAATTCATGATAGAAACTCGAACCATTGTAACTAATTTGATCACCAATGGTCCATTCCCATGAAGTAACATCCGTAGATGATTCATCTTGAAAATGAACGAATGCCAAGTTTTCTGACAACATGTCTTCGCTTTGATGAAATTCTGCCACAGGCAATGGATAAGCTTTCGCTTTTGCTTGAATTCCAGCGGAACAACCATATTGATTCGTGACTTCCAATGAGATTACAAATTCTTCATGATTTACTGGAGTGTAATCTGGATTCCAATTAGTACTTTGATAATCAGTTGAAATATGCCAATTTACATCCAACGGTCCATTTTCTATATCGGTTGATAGGTTAACAATTTTATAAGGAACACCGACACATTGATTTTTAAAATCAAAACGAGGCTCCGGATTCTTACGGGCAACTAGTGGTTTGATTATGGTATCTGAACAACCACCGGTTAAAACAATTAATGTCAAGTTATCCTCACCATCCTCATAATCTATTTCTGGAACATATTGACTAATTTCCTGTCCATTGTAAATCCATTTAAAATTTGACCCGAACTCACTTAAATTATTAATATTTATTGGTTGCCCTATGCAGAATTCATCCACTGAAAAATTTGCTATGGGTTTATCTATCAGTACAAAATTCATCTCATAGGACGTATCGGCACATTCCAGATAAACTGGACGAAAATTCAAGGTGTAGGTACCTTGATTGTTTGCCATTATGCATTCGTTTGTATTATTTAATGACACATTATTGAATTCCCAATCATAGGTCGCAAGCATGCCCTGAGGTGCGCATAGCTCAACTTCGTCATCTTCGAGACAAACTGGAACTGGCAAGCTATTATTAACGGGACAATCCATTTCTATGTATGTGTAAATCCAGTCCACGTCGAACGCACACCAACGATTCTCAAATACCATCGTAACATCTGTTCCTGCATATTGAGTTAAGTCAATTGTAACATGGTGCCAGTTGGAAAAACTAACGTTTGAATTATAGAATAAATCCCCAGCAACCATCGGGTTATATGTTGAAGCTGGGAATGGTGTTTGCTGAAGACTTGGAATACCAACAGGACCTTGATCATAGGAATAATAGGCCTGATAGGAAGGGCAAGGAAGCACGTTCATTTGGTCATCGTACAAATTGAAATTGAAATTTGCTGCTTGAAATGAATCGTGTGGAAAATTGAAAATACTAACTGCAAAATGAATGGTAATGAACGTTTGACCTGCTGCCGGAACAGAATAAGTTCTTGCTGCGGCTGAATTAAGGCAATTGTAACTCATATCATTACTCAACTTCAAGGAGTGATTTCCGTTGAATACCTTAGGAATTCCACTGTAAGTATCGACTCCTCCATTTTGTAATTCAACACAACCGTTTGTTACCCAATTGCTCGTATTTCCATTTTCAAATCCCCAATTTGCAACATCGCAACCATTTGTTTTGGATGCATTTGAATTAATATTTGCCTTCTGAGCAGCCATTACTAAATCTTTGATATTGGCATCGTTTTTATCTTTGTTCGACTTAGCTCTTTCATACAAACTATCGATTTGATGTTGGGTCATTCCAGGTTTTACGTGGTCCAACAAATGTTTCATAAGTTCCTCTTTTTGATTAAGAGTTTGTCCTATTAAATTGAATTTTACAGACAAAACAATTGCCATGCACAAAAGTGCTCTTAACGTCTTCATAACTGGATTTTTTGGTGATTACAATTCTAAAACGCAATTGTGTAGAACCGGTTGTTTTGGAAAAGACAGTGATGAATATTTAAACTGATTTCACGAATATTCATATGCATCAAACTAAAATTTAAGTGTCGTTTGAATTTAAAATCATTTCAAATAAAGAAGAATTTAGGTTTTCAACAACGTAACCAACTTATTACAATCATTTTATATACTTTACAACCGATAATATGATTAATTAACATATATATTATGTAATATTTATGTGTATAAACCTTAAATTCGCGTCCAAAATTTGAACTAGTATGAAAGATGAGGGGTGTATCGTGCGGGCTGGAATTATTTTATCTGCAGTAATAATAATTATGTTTTTGTTGTTTAGAAAATTTGAATCTGAAATTCAAGTTTTTATTAAAGAACTTTTTAATTAGATTCTAATTGGCAAAAATCATCGATTTACGGGAAATCTCATTTCCATCAATCACCAAAGCATAGAAATAAGTTCCCGTTTTCCCATAACCATGTTGGTAAAAAGCTTCATTTACTCCAGGTTTTAGGTCGATTTTCATATTTTCAACTTTTTTTCCATTGATATCATACACAACAATTGCAGCATTTTTATAATTTACTTCTTGATTTACAAGAACACCAATTATTGTTGCCTCATCAAACGGATTTGGACGATTTTGTAATAGCTCAATTGGTTTTACAGATTCTTGCTCTAGCTCCGAAACGGATATTTGGCTATTTTGAATCACTACTTCTTTGGAGAATAAACTTTCCAAATCATTTTCATCTACTGATGCTATACTGACATAATAGACATTTGAAACGGGTGGGAAAATTGTATCGTAGTAACCTGAAATCGTATAAACGGAATCCCAATCATTTGTAGTTGAACGAACTCCAACTCTATAGAACGAATAATTCGACTCTTGCGTAACATGAATGACGATACCCGGACCAGGAATAGTAGCGATATTGAAATCAGGTTTTTTAGGGCCGAGTGCTGCAATTGAAGCTCCAGCACCATTTATGCACGCATTTCTTGAGAGGTAGTTAAAATCAACAAAAAAACTATCAATTGTTCCATTTAGATCGGTATCGACTCCTAAAATATCATTTGTGGTATGCTGCCTGTCTGTATATCCCGGCCCATTGGATGCATCTCCATGTTCATTAGCTGAAGTAAAGCGACATGAAGCAAATCCATTTTGTCGAAAAGGAATGTGATCACCACCTCTTCCCGAACGATCTTCGCCCGACATAACCGTAACCATCATCGGAACAGTGACAAATGGCATTAATTCTTCCTTGTATTGCAATTTGATAAAACGTGACAACTGTTTGTGAACAGAATTAAAACCACCAAATGAAAAAATGCGAACTTGAGTGGAATCGATGTTATTTAACCCGGGACAAGATGGCGCAGACGAAGTTTGTCCACATATGATTCCTCCAATAACATCATTATTTAAAACAGCTTTTACGGGAATATCATTCAAATTGCAGTAATCTGCAAATGCATCTGCCCCATAAAGACCTTGCTCTTCGCCAATTGTCAACATAAAAACAATCGTGTTTTTGTAAGTGCATTTGCTCATTACCCGAGCTAATTCAAGAACGAGAGCAGAACCCGAAGCATTGTCCTCAATTCCTTGCGCTTGACACGTGATGTCGCATTCATTTTCACAACGACTATCCATGTGGCCTTCGATTACGATAACTTCATGGTTTGTAGTGTCTGTACCCGGTAATACAGCAATTATATTGCGGTGTTGTATTACTCCACATATATTTCTTTCAAACTGAAAATACGATGGAATCAACCTATTCTCTGTTTGAGCGCTAAAATTTGAAAATTTCTGAAATACCCAACGTCTAGCGGCTCCAATTCCCGTAATTGTCGAAACTGTATCAGAGGCCGTATTTCTATTTTCGAAAGACGCTAGTTTTAGGATGTATGACTTTAGCGTGTCAGCACTTACGTTATTTTGAATGAATGACACAACAGCTGCGTGCTGATTAATGGGTGAAGATGAAAGGTAGCTTGAGGGATTGAAATTACCTTTTATGATTTGTTCTGAAGTCGTATTTGTAAATAGAATGTTCGTTTGAGAAACAGCTTTTGATAAAAGAAAAGAACTAATTATAAACAGAAAAACATATGCTTTCATCCTAAAGTTTTAGCGTTTTACAAATGTTACAGCTATTTCCGTTCCTTCTTGATTAATTAAT
>JBEIKF010000157.1:0-4936 GCA_040379905.1 Crocinitomicaceae bacterium | reverse complement strand
CGTGCGATTCAAGATTTTGTAACAGAGCAATTATCGAATTGGTATGTGCGTTTGTGTCGCCGCAGGTATTGGAAAAATGATGATCCGAAGGATAAATTGTGTGCTTATCAGACACTTTATTCGTGTTTGGAAACGGTTGCATTACTTGCTTCTCCGATTGCACCGTTTTACATGGATCAATTATTCTTAGACTTGAATAAAGTGAGCGGTAAACAATCCGTTTCTTCTGTGCATTTGGCCGATTTCCCGAAAGTAAATGAATCATGGATTGACAAAACATTGGAAAACCAAATGGAGTTGGCTCAGCAAGCTTGTTCCTTGGTTCTTGGATTACGTAAGAAACACATGATTCGTGTGCGCCAACCGCTTCAAAAAATTATGATTCCGGTTTTGAATAAGCAAGTTGCTGAAAATCTAATGCACGTTCGCGACCTCATCCTTTCAGAAGTGAATGTAAAAGAACTCGAATTACTGGAGGAAAACTCAGGTATTTTAGTCAAAAGTATCAAACCGAATTTCAAAACTATTGGACCGAAGTACGGAAAACAAATGAAAGCTATTTCGGAATTGGTTAAAGGTTTTGGTCAAGAGGAAATATCTGAAATTGAAAAAAACAACGGTTGGTCAGGAACCATCGAAGGTGCAGAAATCAACTTGGATTTGACTGATTTTGAAATCAACGCGCAAGACATTCCTGGATGGTTGGTAGCCAGCGAAGGCGGTTTAACCGTTGCTTTGGATATTACCATCACTCCTGCACTGAAGTCGGAGGGAATCGCTCGTGAAATCGTAAATCGTGTTCAAAACTTGCGAAAAGACAGTGGTTTTGACGTAATTGACCGTATTTTAGTTCAAGTACAAACCACGCCACAAATTCAAGCAGCCATTGAAGAAAATAAGGGTTATATATGCGATGAGGTGTTGGCGAATGACATTCTATTTACTGAGCTTAAGGAGGATACATTTGTTACCGAAATTGAAGCCGCCGAGGATACGAAGTTGGAGTTGAGTAAAGTATGATCAGAATTTATTATAAATTATAGGGGAAATCTTGAAAATCATTAAACATTAATTAAAAAAGAATGTACACATTAGAATTTGAAGCTTGGATAAGCCATAAAGACAACTTGGATACTGAAGAACCTAGAGAATATTTCTCGAAATCGTTCGAAACCATTGATGACGCAAAGAACTTCTTGATTAACGATTGCTTTGAATGGAACGAGGGTGATTGGGAAGGTTCATACATCACTCTTTCATTTAATCATGAACCCAGTATTTTTGACGAAAAAGGTGTTTTAATGAGTCGGTGTTTTATGATTAACTATGATAATAGTGAATTCGAATGGAAAGACGCATAAGTATAACCGTAAAATTGGGAAATACATTATTGGATATAAGAAATCTATTTAACTTAGAAAAAAACAGGGAGTAACCCGAAAATCCATAAGAGTAAGAACAAAATTTTAAAAATAACAAAATGAAAAAATTATTGGTAGTAGCAATAACATTGTTAAGCGGTCTAGTTATAAATGCGCAGAGTAAATTATATTCAACGAATGAGTATGGAACTTCAGCTAAACAAATTGGAAAATTTGAAAAAGATAAAATTTATATTACCAATGAATATGGAACTTCAGCCAAACAAGTTGGAAAATATGAAAATGGTAAGATTTACGCTACGAATGAATATGGAACCTCAGCTAGACAAATTGGAAAAAAAGAAGGTGATAAAATCTATTCCACAAATGAATACGGGACTTCAGCCAAACAAATTGGAAAGATAGAGGGAAAAAAGGTTTATTCGACTAATGAGTATGGGACTTCACCTAAACAAGTTGGAAAATATGAGTTACCAGAAGATTATCGTAGGTTGGGAACAGTTTCTCCGCCAGATGTATTTGAAGGCACAGAAGCAGCGGCAGCATTTCTTCTGTTGTATTAATCACAAGGATTTTAGATCACAGGCAAAGTCCTTGTAACCAAAACAGGCAACACATTACAAAAATCTGATCAAAAGGTGAGCTGCTCATTTCATAATCAATACATATAGTAAAACTCACAATAAAAATTAATATCGTATTGATTTAAAAAAGTGTTACGTTTTTCTCAACTAAAATTATTTAAATTTGAGTTGGATCGTATTCTGCTCGAATTTTAATGCGCATTTTAAAACCTTTTCTTATCCTATTCCTGTTGGTTGCGTTCTATCCAATTAGCGCGCAGAATTGCAATTCCTATATAATGGGATTAAGAGAAGATATTTCCGTGGAAAAACTTTGTCCGGAGGACATGCTCGACGATTTACAGAAACTAAGGGATGCCCTTGATAAAATACATCCGGATCTGTATCATTACATTACCAAGGAGCATCTTGATTCAGCTTATCGAAAAGCCATAAAAAAGGTTTCCAATGAAATGACTGCTTATGAGTTTAGTAAAACAGTAGCTTACTTCCTCGCTTCAATAAAAGATTCCCACACGAACTATAATCCGCAAAGCCTTCTTTTCATAGGTCCAAAAAACAAGGGTACTATTCCATTTTTTTTGATAAAAGTAGATGGGAAATATTACCTAGAATCTTTGTACAATGACCAAGGCTTGAAAGGAAAAGAAATACTAGCTTTTAATGACTTTACTGTTCAAGAGATTTTCGAGGAAAGCTTGGCCTTTAGCTTACTCGAAGGGTCAGCATATTCCGCTCAACAGGAAATAGCTACCAAAGGCATGGCATTGACATTCAGTCAAATTAGTGATTTCCGAACCACTGATTTTGTTCGTATTAAATATGTTTCTGATGACGATACGTTGACAACTAGCGTTAAAGCAACTAACAAAATGAATCTTTTCCTTTATAAAGGCCCTATAATGGGAAAATCAGTCAGTTATTTTTTCGATCAAGAGAACAAAGGGATATTGAAAATCACTTCTTTTCAACCGAAGACAATCGGTTACTATAAAAAGGAAGTTGCGAATTTCTTTCAAGAAGTAACGAAAAGAAATTGTTCGGAGATTGTTATTGACTTGCGCGATAATCAAGGAGGTTATGTAAAAGCACAAGAATATCTAATTAGTTACCTTAATTTCAACAAGAAACAATACGTTGTTCAACACGTTTACAAACGGAGCAATTTTGATCCTTTTGTTAAATTACCTTATTTTAAACGGAAAAGATTCATGCATAGGGCTAAACGAGAATACCCTTATGGAATTCTAAGCCAAGAATACGATTTTATGAGAAGTGATTTGGGCAGCATAGCAAAAATTCCCTACAGTGAGGTTCCTCAAAATGAATTTGGTCTAACATATAATGGGAAATGTACTCTTGTTACGAACGGCCTATCAATGTCGGCTTCTGTGCTATTCGCTAGCTGGTTTCGAAATGCAAATAGAGGAGAAATTATTGGGTCGCCTTGTCTCGGGCCAATGAGTGGAACCTTTGGCACGAGTGTTTCGCTCAATTTGCCATCAACTGGTTTGCCAGTAATGATCTCAACAGTTAAATTCAATCCACAATATGCAAAATCAACAGAATTCGAGCCTATTTTTCCGGATAAATTACTTAAATATTCGGTAAAAGATATTCTATTAAGTCGAGATCCAATTTGGAATTACCTTAATATTAAAAAGGATGAAAGACAGACCTTAAAATAGAAGTGAAAAAATTATTTTCTAGTTAATTTCACTCAAAATTCTAGTTAATTTTTAACTATTCTATGCGTTTTATCCCCAACGATTACTAAATACAATCCACTAGAAAATTGACTCATATTTATTTCCGTTTTACCAGCCATAAAGGTGTTTTCCATCAATAATTCGCCAGTCATTGATAGTATTTTAACTTGAGCATTATTAGATAGATTTACGTGAAGAATATCCATAACTGGATTGGGATAAAATACTAAATTATCCATTTCATTGTTAGCTAATCCAAGGTCACACAATGGATTGTATACCTCTCCTGGTGAACCGTCAGGACATCCAGCAAACCAATTTGTTCCATCGCACATTCTTCCTGTTGTCGAAAGTAATTCCAATGTCTTTCCCATTCCATCTGCTTCCAGAGGCCACGGAGATTGATTTGAATAATTAACTGAAAAAACTAAGCGGTTATTTGCATTATACAAATGAATACTTTCTGTAGATCCTAAACTAATAGCTGTAGGACCAACTACATTTGTAATAGACGGGTGAATACTTCCGAACATTAAGAGGTCTTTTGCGAAAACCAGGTATTCATTGGAATTTAGTGTTGTACCGGTTGGAACGGAATAAATTATATTCATTCCAGCATCGGTAACGTACCAATTCGATAAATCAATAGGTTGATTTGATAATGAGTGTATTTCGAACCAATCCCCAGCATCAGAAGTTATAAGCGATTTATAGTTGATTTCAGTTATTAAAATTGATGAGTCACAAGGAAAATATGCTTCGCCAGGTGAACCACCCACACAACCTGCAAACCAAGCATTCGGATCATTTGGAGAAAGTGGAGCTCCTTCAAATTCCAACGTTCTTCCATCACCATCTGTTCCAATAGGCCAAGGTAATGAAGTTGTATAAGTTATATGCTCAACTTCCATATTGTTATGATCTTTCAGAAAAATAGTTTCGGTTGTGTTGTTGAAGGAAAAACCGAGCGGACCAATAAATTCAGTTACTAATAGATATTGATTATGAAAACTTGCGGTATCATTAACAATCACTAAATATCCATTTGCAGGGATTTTTGTATTGAATGGAATTGTATAATTATTAAAAAATGAGCTATCCGAAAGGGTCATCCCACCAACATTCAGGTCAACATTTAATTTATTATGCAACTCGATCCAATCTTTACTATTAATTGAGTTTTCAGCATTAACCATAATTTCACTTATTTCAATGGCATTAGAAACGGTATTTCCAGTAAACCAGGCTGTGAATGCTGAAT
>JBEIKF010000156.1:0-4936 GCA_040379905.1 Crocinitomicaceae bacterium | reverse complement strand
GTTAGTGGTACAGAAAGAATTGCCAAAATTCGGTGCCGGAGATACCATTTCAGTATCCTATAAAATTGTAGAAGGTAATAAAGAGCGTATTCAGCAATTCCAAGGGGTAGTAATCCAACGAAGAGGTGCGGGTGCTACAGAAACGTTTACAATTCGTAAAATGTCAGGTAATATTGGTGTTGAGCGTATTATCCCGATTTCGTCCCCTTTTATTGATAGCATTTCCATCGTTAAACGAGGTGCGGTGAGACGAGCAAGAATTTTCTACTTCCGTGAGAGAACAGGTAAATCAGCAAGAATTCGTGAGAAAAAGAACTTCGCACGTTAATTGAAAATATGAATATTAAAAAAGGTCATTTCATTGAAATGACCTTTTTTGTTTTCTAGTAATTTCAATTATATGGTTGATCCTTCTAAATTTTTTATCTCTTGAATTTTAGTTGATATTTGACTCACCACTGGGTCTATTTGAGCTTCATTTGAAATAGGCACCAACCATTGAAGTTCAATTTTATTTGGCATCATTTTTTTAGCGAGGAAGTCTATTCTAAAACCTGGCCACCCTGTGTATTTAATTGGGTGAATTCGAATTTGTCTCGCCGTTATTACCTCATCAAATTGGATTTCTTTCAATTCGAATCCATCGTTAATCCCCTCGATATTCTCTAAAGTTTGCCAATTCGAACCATCCATGGAATAGCTTATGTTGAATAGTTGCATATAACTATTTCCGATTGGAGATCCTGTCAATTTCAATTTAGAAAATATAAGGGGTTCTTTTGATTCCAATTGCCACCATTGTTCCTCATTTTTGATTTTAGCAGCCCAATATGTTTTTCGATTTGACATAAGGGCATGTGCTGCGGTATGTGGTTTGCTGTGTTCTGTTGAAGCTGAAAGCTTAAAAGTATGATTTTCTTGTAAAATCCAATCTGGGCTCACATGTTCTGCCTCTCCCACAATTTGGAATTGCCATCCATTACCTTTATTTGCCAAGTTTTCCATTTGTCCCATTAGCGCTGCACCTTTAATGGAATCTCTTACATGATACGTAATTCCTGCAAATAACTGAGAATCTCTCCATATAAATCCCCATCCTGCCCAACTTGGAACCGATTTGGATCCATTCACATAATCAATGTATCGACAGCCAGACATCCATCTTCTTTCTGACCTCATTTGTCCACTAAATAAGTCTTTCATTGATTCATTCATTTGATCGATTGCTTGATCCATTGATGATTTTAGTGATTCAATAAGCGGAGAATAAATTCTTAATCCTAAAAATTTTGTTTGGGATTTCCCACATTGCGTTGAGAAATGGTTGAGAAAGAAATTGGTAATGGGAACAGCATCAAATGAGTTAATGTCTTCGATTGGTAAAACCATTAGAAACTTACTTCGCTTAAAATAAAATTGAGCATTATCATATTGCAGGTCTTGCATTGATTCCAGAATTTGTTCAACTGGCTCATGCATCGTGGATTCAAGATATCCAGCGCAGGAAATATATATCAAGAAGTTAAGTTTATTACTTAGATAATCTTGTTTGATATTGATACTTATTGCCATTGGGTAGCCTTTAACTCTGGCTCTAAACTCCCTTGCAAAATAACCTAAATAAGCATTTCCATTTAGTCCATTCGACGATGGTTTTTCTTCTGAATTAGTATTTTCATCTTTTGTTGCACCATCTTCTTCATTATTTAATGGTTCAATTTCGTCTTCTAACGATTCACATAATCCGTAATTTACAAAAAGTGGTTCCAAGTCGGTTAGACATTTTCGAATTTTTTTCTCTGAATTAAAAATGAGGTAATCGCCATTCAACATATTCAAGTAATCACGATTAACATTTTCAAAAAGACCATTGAACAGGTTGAAGGTTATATCAAATCCATCAATCAATATAGAAGGATTTGAAATTATTTCATTGGCAGTGTAATAAAATTGAATTTGATCGAAGCCATATATGTATTCATAAAACCAAGGGAATTTACTCATCGAATCCGTAAAAGAATAATATCGATTGTTATTTAAGCTATCCCATAAAACTAAATTTGGGTATTTATTCAAATCAATTTCATATTCTTTAACGAATGATTTTAAGTGATTTGAAAAAACATGAAGCAACAAACCATAGTTTTGTAAATCTTTGTAATCTTTCCAATCTGGCAAATAACCAATTGCAGCATCACCTTTTGAGTAAAGAGAAAGATGCAGGGCAAGAATCTTTTTTGTTGCTAAGTTTTTAGGGAATATCGAGCACCAAGCATAGCTCGTCATTGCGCCTATTTGCCAGTTATTTTGATTCGTTTCCCATAATACATCATCGTCGATTGCTAATTTATTCAATCTTCCTTTTACAAAAGTTTCTAAATCTTGAAATGCATTGCGATGCCAATATTCTTTTGTTCCGAAAACATACGAGTCATTTTTAATTTTGAAAATACTTTCCTTTGTAAGACTACTTAAAGAGTGCATACTCATCAACCACTTGTGCGTGCTCATCAAACCTTGGAAAGCAGTTAATTCCTCAATGGAAAACTGAAGAACTTTATTTTTTCTTACTTCATCTGGATCAACGTTTAGTGCAAAAGTCCTTTCGCTAAATACTTTTTCAAATGTTTCATTGTCTACACCATATTGTTGTCCCGTAAGCTTCAGAAGAAATTCATTATAAGTCCTGGTATTTATCGCGTTGTCGATTAGTTCGATGAAACGTTTATCTACTTCTGGAAATGGATCCTCAATTCCCATCGAATTGGCAACTTCAAGAATAATTTTCTTGATTTCATCTTTTGCAATACCAAGTTTTGTTTTACCCAAAGATTCAAAGAAATTGAGCTCATCCAAACTTATTTGTTCGTCATTAAGTGCTGATTTTATTGAATTCTTTAAATCCTCAATGGTTGCTTTGTTTCTAAGCTCTTCCTCTTCTTTTCTAATTCCTTCCAAGGCCTCTTCACTTGGTTTGGTTAAGATTTTCCAGTCGGATAATAAAATATCATTTTTTTCGTTCGCAAAAACTAAAACACCTTCAGGATAATTGCCATGCACCTCAACAATATTGTCAATTTGATTATGGGGTTCTCTAAGCGTGAGAATTCCTCCTTCGTTATTCTCAACTAAATATTGACGAAATTCCCAAATATTGTTTAATTTTTGAATGGTTTCATTCAAAGCATCCTCTAATATTGGGTTTAAAATATCGTAATATGTTGAATCCGTGGTGGGCCACTGAACCATTTGGCCATTTTTCAATTCGTAATGCGGGTGAGAATAACGGTTTCTTAATGTGACAACACAACCTAAAAATTCAATCAGCGATATTCCTCCTTGATTAGAAATAGCGTTTTTAATTTCTTTATTAAAATCAACTTCCTCTCCCTTTTCTATTAACGTTTTATATCGGTTAAATGCTTTTTTGAAACGATCTAAATGAATTAATTCTTTAGATTCTTTAAGTAATAAATGACTAATTATTGAAGGTGAATTAATATCGGCTAAAAATTTAGCAGTTGAATCAAGAATTCCTTTATATGTTCCAAAACTGATATTTTTTTTGTTTTGAACAATATACTTTTCCAAAGATAGTGATACAAGGCCTTGTTTTTTATATTCTCCTAAAACAAATGCTGTTAAATGAATTGTAAGACTTTCGGATAAATCAATAAGGTATTTATGTTTTGCAGTTTTTTCTATTGTATTTGCGAGAGATCGAATTGTCTTATCAATTTGTACATTATTTGTGATTTTCATAATTCTTGTTTTTACGTAAAATTATCAAAATCCCGCTTTAAATTGAAAAGATTAATAATTTTACTAATGAAATATAATTTAATTTATAAATGAAAATTAACCATTTTTTCGTTCCGCAAGGATCAAAAGTTCTTAAAGAAAACAATCATTTTGTTATTCACTACAACAAAGGAACGTGGAACGATCCGATTCCAGCAAAACTTGAATTACCTTCAAATAATACGATTATACTTGATACGGGAAATGCATTAGAACCAGGTATCATCGATCATCACCAACCAAATTGCGGTTTTGAAAATCAATGTGTTGCGTCACTCGTTGTGGAGCATGGAGAAAAATATTTGAATCATCTCTTAGGTCAAAAAGAGGTAAATATTGTTACGCATTTTATCCCCGACTTGGATGCACTTGGTTCGGTTTATTTTACGATGAAATATTTGAGTGAAGAGTCGTTTGGATTTCTAGATACTCAGTTGTCCGAATACATCAATATGGTTGACATGGGCAAATTGATCTTGGATCCAGAAGAGCCTATTGGAATAGCATCACTGTGGCTTCATTTTACAAATATTAAAGATTATTCCAACGCGTTTACTCAAGAATTCAATCAAGAATTGATTCAAAAGGGATTGGAATTTATGAAAGCTGTAGTCTCTGTTATTTATAAAGATGAAAACCCATGGACAAATGAAGGTTTTGAAGCTATTGAATTCCTAAAAGAACCAATTAAGAATATCAAAAACGATGCTTTAAATTACGCGTTAGACGTACAAAATTCGTATACGGGGATTGTGGAATTGTATAACCGCGATACACGCGGAATGGATGAAGTTGAGGTAATTATTTCGAGAGATGCTAAGAGTTTTCTTTGGAAATACCTTGTTCGTGGAGATCGAAAAAACACGTTGTTTGGTGAAGGTTTCAAATTAACTGCTTTGCATACTCCAGGTAAAAAAGGAGTTATAATTAGTGTTGACCCTAATTTACCATATGATCTAAAAGGATTAGGAGTTTATTTGGACTCACTTGAAATAGCAGAGTTACTCAAAACATCAACTATTGATGAGGTTATCAATGGAACGGAAGGCAGTCCAAGGGTTGGATTTCATCGAAACAATCCTTGGTACGATGGCCGTGGTGCTCATAATTTTACAATTATTGATGTTCCAAGAGG
>JBEIKF010000155.1:0-4960 GCA_040379905.1 Crocinitomicaceae bacterium | reverse complement strand
ATTCCTTCAATAATGGAATGTACAGAAAGTGAAAGAAACAAAACCCACGGCAAGGCCTGTCCTTTGTGAACGTGAACGTGTCCGTGTTCGATTCCTCCTGAGAAATATTCCAAGATCAATTGAATCAAAAATCCGAGTAATATAAACAAACCAACCTGTGTTCCCTTATCTTGATAAATATCGGGGAGTAAGTGCTGAAAAATAATAGCCAATAAAAATCCACCACTGAACGCAAGCGAAAGTTTTATAAATTGACTTTTATTGGTCGCTTGGAGGTAACTCACGACAAGTCCACCTGAAATGACGGATAAAAACAAGCCAATAAAAACGAAGGTCAAACTCATTATTTTCGTTGTGCAATGATGATTAATCGATCTGAAGTCGAGGCATCAAAAGGATTCAAATCAAAGCTGCCAAAGGTATGAAGAATTCGGAATTGATTGGCAAGTAACGTTTCAAAGTCTTTTAATTTCAATGCCTGAACACGCTCGGTAAAATCAAATTTTTCACCTTGATCTTCAAACTGAATGCGTTTGAATATGTGTTTTCCATCGTAACGACGCGTGATGTGAAAGGTGAGATTATTAACTATTTTCTTTTCTTGAGACACCAAACTTGAGATCACGTTTTCCGCATTCATAAAATCGATAACCAAAATGCCGTTGGGCTTTAACATTTTTGCAATCGCACTGCAAACCCGTTCGTTATCGGTTGTTTCATCAAAATATCCAAAGCTGGTAAACAAATTAAAAACTGCATCAAACGTCTTTCCATGTATCGGCTCACGCATGTCGTGCACTTGAAAATCCAAATGTTCATTTTTCAGCTCGGAAGCAATTGAAATGCTATTCGGAGATAAATCAACACCTAAAACGTCATAGCCAAATTCGTTTAACGTTTTTGCATGTCGCCCTTTACCACAAGCCAAATCAAGTAGTTTGGAAGAATTATCTAATTTGAGTAAATCCAATAAATTGGAAATGAATAATTTGGCCTCGTCTTCATTGCGATTACTATACAATTGATGATAATAACTTGTATCAAACCAACTCGCGAACCACTCCTTTTCATGCATGGTGCAAAGTTACGAATGATTTTGGTCTGTTGAGCTTAAGAAATTACTTCAAGACTTTTGCCAACATTTCTTTCAGATGTGCAACCTCAGCTTTTAACAACTCGATTTGATCTTGGTAAAGTTTGCGTTTGTTTTCGGTTATACCATTTTGGTCAATCTGACTAAACAAATTCCCTCCGTATGGATTATTCGAGATATTAAAAACCATTTGATCGTTGAACGAAATGACTTCTTCGGGTTTCATTCCCAAAACATCGGAAATTCGCTCCAATCTGCTGTATGTCACTTCAGATTCACCCAACTCCATCTAGGTGTCGGATTAATCCCATTAAATTGATTATTTACTAATCTTTATTTTGATTATTTATTCGTATATTCAAGTAAAAATTGAATAAATGAAGAAGGAAATGGAAGTGAACGGGCTTATAGTTCAACTAAAAAACATAATGGAAATGATTATTTTTCATTAACTGATATTGCAAAAAGTCAGGGAGAAAATATAAGACCAGCAGATTTAATTAAAAACTGGATTCGAACAAGAACAACCTTGGAATTTATTGGGACATGGGAAAAATTATACAATCCACAATTTAAAGTGGTCGAATTTGACCACTTTAAATCGCAAGCTGGACTTCCAACTTTTGGTCTCAGTCCTGGTCTTTGGAAAGAGCGTACAAATGCTGTTGGATTTATTGTTATTCAAGGAAAATATGGTGGGACTTACGCTCATAAAGACATTGCATTCGAATTTTGTTCAGCAATCAACCCAATTTTCAAGTTGTTTTTAATCAAAGAATTCCAACGACTCAAAGAAGCGGAAACCAATCACCAAACTCTTGAATGGTCAGTTCAACGAATGATTTCAAAAATCAATTACCACATTCACACCGATGCAATAAAAGATAACTTAATTCCTAATACATTAACAAAGGAACAAGCAATAATTATTTATGCTAACGAAGCCGATTTGTTAAATGTCGCATTATTCGGAATGACTTCTAAACAATGGCATCATTCAAACCCGAATTTCGAAGGTAACATACGTGATCAAGCAACCTTGGAACAACTAGTTGTTTTGAGCAATATGGAAAGTATAAACGCTTTGT
This sequence comes from Crocinitomicaceae bacterium, assembly GCA_040379905.1. Taxonomy (GTDB): domain Bacteria; phylum Bacteroidota; class Bacteroidia; order Flavobacteriales_D; family Crocinitomicaceae; genus UBA952. The sequence goes on along the minus strand of JBEIKF010000155.1, from coordinate 2,779 downwards.
TGATTCAACAGGGATTGAATTCGCAAGAAAGAATTATGCAATTAAACCAAGTGGCAATTACCCAAATGAAATCTCTAATTACTGCCAAAGGATTGAAGCGTTTAAATGCCAACCAATAATTTCAAATTCTATTAATTTCACTAAATTTGTTAAAACCTAACCTATGAAAAGAGTACTATTCATCATTCTATTATTTCTGTTTTCCAACGCTTTCGCCCAAGATACAACCTGGGTTCAAACCTTTACGTTTGATTCGATAACAACTCGAAGAGCGAATTTTGTTTTTCCTCAAGAACTAAATACCAAGCGTTTCGAGAAAGTTCTCATGTACTATAAACTGAAATGTAGTCCGCTCACAACCTGGGATCAATACGATTGTGGAGAATGGGATTATTTGACCTACACACGTGTTTTTGATCACACAGGGGTTTATGATTCAGTACGAAAAGATGGAAATCGTTTTTTAGCCAATTGGGCGAGTCCTGGAACCATAGACTATACACCTGCTCCAAACTCCATTTTTGATACGTACACACGTTTAGAGCAGGAAAGAGCTTCTTCCGGCTTAAGCTCATCTCCTTTAAATGCAGGAACAAGTAGTTCTAACTCTATTTTCAATACCGCGAGCAAAGGATCACGCTTTCAGCAATTATTGACGGCAACTGAATTGACCGCTGCCGGTATCCAAGCGGGTGATATTCAAGGAATGATTCTGGAAATCCTCGATATAGGATCAAATGGATCTCTTCTTAGTCCTCGAATTTCAATAAAAGCTACGAATGATATCTCAATACCTGCCTTTCTTACATCCGGTTTCTTGGAAGTATACAATAGAACTCGTGGAAACTCAAATCCATTGATTGTAGGTCCAAATGAATTTCTATTTTACCAGCCTTTCAATTGGGATGGAACGAGTAATTTAATAATTGAATTTAACTATGCATCTGACGAGCCTTCCACAAATGGACTTGTTTTTACAACTGAAAATGTTCCAGGGAATGCAGCTCTCTCCTACCCTGATCGAAACGGATATTTAAATCTTTCGGGAACGAATTACACCATGACTGAATTGTCGGATTTCACGGTTGGTCAGGAATTGACTGTTGAGTTTTGGGCAAAAGGGAATGGAACAGCTGGAACAAACACTACTCTTTTAGAAGCTTATGATACATTGAATAATAGAATATTGAATATTCACATGCCTTGGAGCGACAACAACGTTTATTTTGATGCAGGAGTTTCTTCGGGTTATGATCGAATTAATAAAACTATGTCTGCTTTGGAAATGGACAATGCCTGGAATCATTGGGCGTTCGTAAAAAAACAAAGTACGGGAGAAATGTTTATTTATAAAAATGGAGCATTGTGGCATTCTGGAACCAATAAAACGCGAAATATCGGGTACATTCACCGCTTTGTGTTAGGTGCAAACGCCGATCAAGGGTTGAAATGGAAAGGGAAAATCGATGAATTCCGTTTCTACAACTCTGCACTTTCTGCATCTACAATTCAAGCGAATTACCAAAGCAAAATAACTAATGCGCATCCAAACTGGAATAACCTACTTGTATATTACGATTTCGATAACGAAAATTTTGCGATCGATAAATCTACAAATGACAACCTATTAATGCCTTCAGAACATAATATGATTCGGTTTGATGAGTTGCCAGTTTGTGGTGTGCAAGTTTCATCTGAAAAACCAGTACTTTCTTTGATGCAAGGAACTATCAGTTCAACGGCAACAACTATTTCGGTAGATGAAAAAAGGTTAAAGCCGCGAACAGTTATTTTCGAACAACAACCATTGAACAGACATTTCGAAATCACGAATGCCTATGTGGGAACGCTACAAGGAAATAACATTCAATATGACGAAAATGGACTGATATTGGCTCAAGTTCCATTTGTCGCTACAAATCAACTGTTGAATGAACAAATTACCTATTATAATCAACCTTATGAAATAGTTAAAGATGTAGAAATTGCTCGCTACATAACGCCTTATGGAATTCAATTTGACTTAGGTCCCAATGGTTTTGCCTGGATATATGACGTCACGGATTATCAGGATTATCTAAAAAACATAGTTGATTTAGCTGCACACAATACCCAAGAATTATTGGATTTGAAATTTGCCTTTATCGAAGGAATTCCACCTAGAGACTTGCACAAACGTCAACCAATTTGGTCGGACTTTAGATCCTATGGTTTTGCGAATATGGCTAATGATGTCGACTTGAAAGCAAAAAAAATACATCTTGCTGATTCATCTCAAAACTTCAAATTAAAGACTCGAATGTCAGGTCATGGACAAGTTGGAAATATGGCTTGTTGCGAGTGGGTTCCGAATAGTCATCAAATTAAAGTAGATGGAGTTTCTCGTTTCAATTGGAATATTTGGGAAGAAACGGATTGTGGTGATAACCCAAATATTGGTCAAGGAGGAACATGGCCTTACGCACGTGAAGGATGGTGTCCTGGAGATCAGGTAAAAGAATATGAATTTGAGCTAACACAATATGTTACTCCGGGTGACAGTGTAGAGTTGGACTATGTAATCAATCAAGTTCCAGCAAACGATCCTGGTCAAGCTGGCGGGAATTACATTGCTGCTTTTGACTTAATTTCCTATTCGGCTCCAAATTTTCAGAATGATGCAGCGATCAAAGAAATCTTGAATCCAAATAATTACGAATATTTCAGCAAATGGAATCCTACTTGTTCGAATCCAAGAGTGATTTTGAAAAATACTGGCGCAAATCCATTAACATCTTGT
>JBEIKF010000154.1:0-4960 GCA_040379905.1 Crocinitomicaceae bacterium | reverse complement strand
GAATTTACAGTTAAGCAATGAAAATCAGTCATTTATTAATAATTATCGTCATTATAATTAATAAAATATCCGCACAGACATTGGTCTTTGCCGAATTGACAGGTTCGCCTAACGTGCTTACCACAGGCTGGAATTTAACTGGGGCAACCTATTCCGGTGATACTGGTGGAGATGCAGATGCTTTTTCAGATGAAATAATTTTAACAAACGCTGTGAATACATCAAGCGGTGGTATTTTTTACAATCAATCGATTGATTTGTCAACTTGTTACCAATGGAAAGTGGAGTTTGATTTTCGCATGTGGGAAGGAAGCGCTGCGGATGGTATCGCTTTTTGTTTTTTAGACGTTCCTCCAACTGGTTTTGTTAGCGGAGGAGGGGTTGGGATTCCTGCGGCTTCAAATGGTGTTTATGTGATTTTAGATACATACGATAACGGCTGCGGAACAAATCCTGAAATTCAAATTTATCAAGGTACAGGATATAATGAATGTGGTCCAGGGATGATTAACCGTGCGACGAACATGAACTTTTTACGTTCTTCAAATTACCAAACATGTCGCGTAGAATATAACAGTGGTTTAATTTCAGTTTTTGTAAATAACACGTTGTATTTAACAGGTAATTATAATGCAAGTTTTGTTGGATATATGGGATTCACGGCCAGTACAGGCGGTTCTACGGATAAACATTCAATTAAAAACGTACGAATTTATGCCGATATTGCGGAAGCAAATGCTGGTTCGGATGTAACAATTTGTAGTGGAGGAACGGCTCAGCTTGGTTCAGCGTCGAATGCCACGTATACCTATAATTGGACTGGTTTAGATTTAAGTTCAACGTCTATATCAAATCCTACTGTTACTTTGACTAATAATACGGGAGTACCAATAACACAAACTTATTATTTACAGACAACCTTAACGGCCTTGCCATCCTCTTGTCCAGATGCTGATCAAGTAATTGTAACGGTTAATCCAATTCCTTTGGTCCCAACGAATGTGGCAATTTGTAATGGTCAGACGTATAATTTTCAAGGACAGGCATATTCTAACACAGGCGTTTATACAGTTATGACAACAGATGCACAAGGTTGTCAAACAAACAATCAGTTGACTCTAACAGTTAATCCGAATTTATCTTCTTCTGTTAATGAAAGTATATGTCAAGGAAGTAGTATTTCATTCAATGGTCAAAATTATTCATCGGCAGGAAGTTTTCCAATAACATTAACATCTCTAACGGGGTGTGATTCCATTGTGACTCTAAATTTAACAGTTAATCCTGCTCCTGTCACTCAATTAAATGAATCAATTTGCGCAGGAAACTCGTTTACATTTGGTAATCAAAATTTAACTCAGTCTGGTCAATACAGTCAAATCCTTCAAACAATTGTCGGTTGTGATTCAGTTGTTAACCTTAATTTAGTTGTCAATCCTGTTCTTACCTCAATTCAGAACACAACAATTTGTCAAGGGGAATCTATTTCGTTTTTCGGTCAATCTTTATCAACTGCAGGATTATACTCGAATACCCTTCAAACCGTCAATGGTTGTGATTCTATTGTTAATCTCAATTTGCTTGTTAATCCTGTGCCTTCGATTCCTATTATTAGTAATAATGGACCTGTTGAATGTCCAGGTGACCTAGTAACACTGAGTGCTTCATCTTCGGTAAATGCTCAGTTTGTTTGGAGTGGTCCTCAAAATTTTAATTCAACAAATGCGTCTGTAACCTTTACTGTTCCTTTACAAGCCATGGGTAATTATTCAGTTTCCGCAGAATTGAATGGTTGTTCATCTTCTCCTGCGAATACCAATGTTTCAATTATAAATATTTATGGTTTTGATGATTATGATTTCCCAAATGTAATCACCCCTAACAATGATGGCATAAATGATTCACTTGATATTGCCAATCATTACAAAACATGTCAGGATTTTACACTCCAGATTTTTAATCGATGGGGCAATTTGGTTTTTGAGCAAACCCTCGATTCAGAAAAGTTTTCCGGTAAGTCAAATGGGTCATCTGAACTTCCTGACGGTGTTTATTTCTATAAACTTGCATATGACGAAAAAATAAAAACTGGATACATACACATTGTGCGTTAATTTTTATTTCAGCGCAACTTTTTCGAATGAATTTCAGTCATAAGTACACCAAACATACTTACCTTTGTTTATGCCTTATTTCCTGCGTTTTTCTCTTTTATTCTATTTGTTTTATACTTTCTCAAATGCGTATAGTCAAAACTCTATAAATACATCTGGCGCTGGTTTACGCTGGGTCTCGGCTAGCGATTTAGATGTTGTGGGTAATCAAATAACAGTAGAAGCAATTTTTAGAAAATCTACAACAGCAAATGCAACCAATATTGTTTCTAAACATACTGATCCTGCAACCTGTAATTATTTATTGCGGCCTAACAGCTTTCAAATGTCAACCAATAATGGGTTTTATGTTTGTCTCAATACACAACCCACATTACAGAACACTTGGTATCATGCAGCTGCGACTTACGATGGAAGTGTAATTAAATACTACATAAATGGTTGTTTGATAAATTCAATACCGGCTACTGGTGATTTAGTAACTAACAATTTTCTTACTGGAATTGGAATGCAATCCCAAAACCCTACGGCTACAACTGAAAATTTTAAAGGTAACATTGATGAGGTCCGAATTTGGAATGTTGCTCGAACCGAGCAAGAAATTCAGTTAAACATGAATTTTTTAATACCAACTAATCAACCGGGACTCTTGGCTTATTATAAATTCAACAATAATTACCTTAACTCACAAGGAAATACTGCATTTGATGGTGTTGCCCAAGGAGCAGTTAGTTTTGATGTCGAGGCTCCATTATTTATTCCTTTGGCTATTGTTGCGGTATTACCAACAGATGCTACATGTTTTGGTTATTCTGATGGATCAGTTTCTATTACGGCCCTTGGTACGGGACCTATAACGTATTCCATTGACGGAATCAATTATGTTACAACTTCTACCTTTACGGGGTTACCCGCTGGTTCATACACGGCATATGTCAAAAGTCAACAGGGTTGTATAGTAACACAGACTTTCACCATAGGTGAACCACTCCAAGTTCCAATTCCGACAATGACCTACCCAATTCCACTTTGTGAAACGGATAGTCTAACTCTTCATATTGATTCTGTTTCAGGAGCGACATGCACATGGACAGGACCAAATAATTTTTCAACCAACGTTTTAGATACATTAATCACAAACGCTGGATTTATTCATAACGGTGATTATTCCGCTTTTTTCACATTAAATGGTTGCAACAGTGATACGCTTGTGGAAACAATTACTGTTAATCCAATTTATTCTATTTTTATTGATACAACAATATGTTCAAATGAATTCTATGTTCTGGGAAGTCAAAATTTGAATACCCCTGGTTCTTATACCCTTTCACTTCAAACAGTGGCAGGTTGCGACTCAATTATAAATCTCAATTTATATGTTAATCCGGCTTATGATATTCAACGGGACACCTCAATTTGCGAAGGAGAAGTTTTTGTTTATCAAGGTCAATCAATGACTGCAACTGGCATATACCCATTTTATTTGCAAACCACTTTGGGTTGCGATTCAACAATTACTTATAATCTAATCGTTTATCCAATCCCGGCTCCTCCTGTAATTACAACAAATAGCCCCATTGAATGTCCAGGAGACTTATTTACATTTACCGCTGATTCTGTTCCAGGCGGCTCATTTGAATGGTTTGGGGTAAACAATTTCAATTCAACCTCTATATCAAATTCATTCAATGCTGAAATCGATGATATGGGCTTTTATTCCTCAACAGTTACAGTAAATGGATGCACATCCCCATTATCTGAAATTGAGTTGATTATTGACAAAATCTATACTTTTGATGATTTTGATTTCCCGAATGTTCTCACCCCAAATAATGATTTGGTAAACGATGTTTATGATATTGAGAATTATTTTAAAACCTGCCAGGTATATACTTTGTATATTTTGAATCGTTGGGGAAATGTGATACACCAGCAGAAGAACTATGAACCTCCGTTTGAAGGAAAAGGAATGGATGGAAGTGAAGTTGAGGATGGAGTTTATATGTATCGTCTTGACTATGAAAAAGGAACTAAGTCAGGGTTTTTTCATTTAATTCGTTGAATCAATCAATGAAAAATCAAATTATAAATAATTATTTTTCAAAGTTCGTTCCTCGGGTTTAATGGCGTTATTCCTATTTGCCAATTGACCGCAGGCGGCATCGATGTCTTTACCTCGGCTTCTTCTAACATTAACAATCAAATTTTTAGCTTCCAAAAACTGAGCGAATTCATCCACTTTTTTTGCTTCAGCTTGTTGAAATTCTCCATTTTCGATGGGGTTGTATTCGATGATATTGATTTTACAAGGCACACATTTAGCGAAACGTGCAAGTTCTCTAGCGTCATTAATCGAATCATTGAAGTCCTTAAAAATGATGTATTCAAATGTTACCCGCGAATTGGTTTTTTCATGAAAATACCGAAGTGCTTCCGTTAGTTCTTCGAGATTATTCGTCTCGTTGATTTCCATGATTTTATTGCGCTTTTCATCATTTGCAGCGTGAAGCGATAGTGCCAGATTAAATTTAACTTCATCATCTCCAAGTTTACGAATCATTTTGGCTATTCCTGCCGTTGAAACCGTAATTCGCCGAGGTGACATCCCCAACCCTTCCCCAGAGCAAATGTAATGTATGGAGTTCAGAACGTTTTTATAGTTGAGTAACGGCTCTCCCATTCCCATATAAACAATATTGGTCAAGGGCGTTTCGTATCTTATTTCAGCTTGATTTTTTAGGTAGACAACTTGGTCAAAAATCTCTCCGGCTGTTAAATTTCTTAGAAGTTTCAGTCGACCTGTCGCGCAAAATGTACAAGCCAAACTGCATCCCACTTGCGAAGAT
>JBEIKF010000153.1:0-4966 GCA_040379905.1 Crocinitomicaceae bacterium | reverse complement strand
GTGGAGTTAGTAATGGACTTATTTCTTCACAGAACTCTTTTCCAAAAGCAGTATCAATATCGAATTTTACATTTTCTTTCGTTTCAAGGCGTATTCCAAAATTGCGATTATCTACAACGACAAACCCTCCGGTATCTTCATTTTTTATTGCCATTACATTAGCAATCGTATTCATGGGTACGTCTAAATAATATACGTTGAAACCGTTTAAATTTATATCAATCCCATTTCTTGGGTAATTTGGAAATACCTCTTCAATTTCATAAATAGTTCGATACACTGAAATAGTTGATCTTAAATTGACTATTCTTATGAAGCTCTTTGAAACTGCAATCAAGGAATATTGTCCAAAGGCTCCGACCAAAAAATCTGAATTTTGAAAAAAGGCATCTTTTTGAAGTGTACGTAGTTTCCATTTTTCAAGTTTCGCGACTCGTTTGAAAACTAACAATGTCAGTAAACTTGTACTAATCATCAATACAACACCAAATTTTACGCTGTCCAGTAATGTGATACTCGTAGCTGCATTCATGATTAAAAACAAAATTAATTTATACTTGAAAGGCACAGAAGTAGTTGTGGATAGAAGTCTCATAGGGGTTTGTAGGTTTTTATTATGAATAAAAAAATACCACAGGAAAAGATGTTGTTTTAGAATTCTTGATTCAAATTCAATGTGAAATGTAATCAATTTATTTCAAAAAAAAGGTGTGCCGAATTTCTGTGCAGCGAAGCTGGAAGAAGCGGCTCGTTAATTATTTTTTATCCCGAAGGGAAAAGTCCACTGCGTGGATTGGTCCGCAAAGCGGATATGTCCCACCGGGATTGGTCCACTACGTGGATTGGTCCGCACCTGTTCTTGAAAGTTATTCAGCCGCTATTTGTGGAGTTAGTAATGGACTTATTTCTTCACAGAACTCTTTTCCAAAAGCAGTATCAATATCGAATTTTACATTTTCTTTCGTTTCAAGGCGTATTCCAAAATTGCGATTATCTAAAAAGACAAACCCTCCTGTATCTTTATTTTTTATAGTAATTACTTTGTCAATCGTGTCTATAGGTACATCTACATAATAGGTGTTGAAACCGCCTAAATTTATAGCAATCCCTTGTTGTGGGTAATTTGGAAATACCTCTGCAATATCATAAAGAGCTGGATATACTGAAATAGTTGATTTTACATTGACTATTCTTATAAAACTCTTTGAAACTGCAATCAAGGAATATTGTCCATAAGCTCCGATCGAAAAATCTGAATTTTGAAAAAAGGCATCTTCTTGAAGTGTCCGCAGGCGCCATTTGTATAACTTTTGGACTTGTGAGATGCTAAATAATGTTAGTGAATTTAAAATAATCATCAATACTACTGTAAGTTCCACGCTATGAAATAAAGCCGTAGTCACAAGTAAATTCACAGATAGAAAAAAGAGCAATTTAGTTTTAAGAGACACTGAATTAGCTGAGTTTAAAAGTCTCATCGGAAATTTGAAGTTTTGATTATTTATTGTAAATTGATTCAGAAGAAGAGGTAGTTTTAGTATTCTTGATTCAAATTCAATGTGAAATGTAGTCAAATTATTTCAAAAAAATGGCGATTTGAAATTGAACATTTCGAAGTTGGAAGAAGCGGTTCGTTAATTATTTTTTATCCCGAAGGGAAAAGTCCACTTCGTGGATACATCCGCATAGCGGATACATCCCGACGGGATTTGTCCACTACGTGGATTGGTCCGCAGAGCGGATATGTCCCAACGGGATTTGTCCACTACGTGGATTGGTCCGCAGAGCGGATACATCCCATCGGGATTCGTCCACTTCGTGGATTGGTCCGCAAAGCGGATTTGTCCCCACGGGATTGGTCCACTTCGTGGATTGGTCCGCAAAGCGGATTTGTCCCTAAGGGATTCGTCCACTACGTGGATCGGTCCGCAAAGCGGAAATGTCCCAACGGGATTGGTCCGTTTGTTTTTCGGAAGTTGGGAGAGCTCAATTTAACCGCCGGTTTTTGAAACCAGCTATTTATTTTTATTCCTGTCACTCCTTCAAAAACTCATATTCATAAACCTTTGGCTTTATTTTATTCGCTAAAACAGAAAGGTTATTTCTTAATTCACCAATCAATGTAGTGTATGTAGCATCGTCACTACGAGGATTCATTCTGCCCAAGGCGTTTGTACCTTGAAAGTATGCCCTAATATCATAAAAACTTGCATTTACATTTATATCAACATCATTTTGAGCGTGATAATATTTCCATAACTCCCGCCCTGCATCAAAAACTACTGTTGCTTCATCTGAAAAAACTAATGGTTTACTTTCGGCAATTGGTTTATCATTAAATAATGTATCATTTGAGATTTCTCTTTTGATTTTGCCTTTGATGAAATCAGTCATGAAATTACTCTCAAACTTGGCTTTTGCATTTACTTCTTGTTCAGTAAATGGAATCCAGTGATTTATACCTACGCTATTTGTGATTCTATTTTGACCATGAAATAAAGAATAAGTCAAACAGTCGTTTTGAAATATAGTATCGGTTTTCCAGTCATCGTTTGGAAAAAGGAATTGATCTAAATCGTTTAACCATGTTGCTTCAATACAATGTCTTACAGCAAGGTAAATTAACATTTGAAGTAAGTTTTTATTTGTAATTGGAGTAGTATGGTCTTTATTGTCATCTGATGTAATCACAACTTGCGAACTGTGTTGAAAGTCCGTTTTGTTATTATGCATAATCCCAATAATTTCACTTTTCTTATCGTAATAATTCCTTAACCAATCGTTTATTTTCCCTTTTTTGATTGAATCATAATTATAAATTGTTTTTACACCATTGAAGTTTTTGTGTTTATCATAAATATCTGCTTCTATTTCCTCAAATTGTTTTATTATTTCACAGTTCCAAATAAAAAATCCGATAGGGAATTTTCCAGTAACATTATCAAAAGTATTTGCTGGTGCTAAGAACAAACTTTCTAACTTAGGAACAAAATGCTGTCTAAAAATGGTAAAATTTGATGATTGTATATTTTTCAATTTAGAAAATATTCCGATTTTACATAAAGGTATTTCAAAATAAATTCTAGTTAAAAATTGAACAAAAATTTCATTTGTTGCTTTTCCTAACTTGCTTTTGTATTGATTTGAAATTCGGTTATTCATTGAAACACCTTGTTTGTGTTGATTACCTAAACCTGTTCCAGCTTCTGCATATGGAGGATTAATATAAATTACCAGCTTTTTAGCTTTTTCTTTGTTGTTTATTATTTCATACAGAGAATCGGGCATTTTCCCTCCCTTGGAAATTGGTATGAACTCATCATTCAAAAAATCAAATTGAAAGACATGATTCTTGAGCAAGTTTGCACCATGGTCGATTCGTTCGTGAATTACGTTAATGTCCGCTTGATCTAAAGTACTTGCGTAAATGTTGTATTTATTGGTTAAACCAGCGAGAAGATTACCTGTTCCTGCGGCACAATCCCAAATGTAATATTCGTCTTGCCAGTTTTCGCCCAAATAATCTGTCAGGTATTTTTGTGAAAGCTCTACCCAAATACGAGGTGTAAAAAAAGCACCTTTTCGTTCTCTGATATCTTGCGGAACCAACAAATCCCTGCGTTCTATAATGTAGTCTTGATATTCTTTTACGGGAGGTCTTTTGTAGCGTTTCCAAAATTGTAAGTAGGTATCTTTATTTTTAAGACCTATTGTGGCATCAAACATTTGCTTGATATTTTCCTTCGCAATTTTATATCCTTCATTTTGAAAAACAACAAATAGGCTATCCCGAATGGTGAGATCGTCCTCAAGTTGTTGTGTGTCTTTATCATCAACAAAAAGGTCAGCCAAATAGAAATCGCTATCTAGAATATTAGCTTTATTTAAATCTTCCCACTTTACATTAATTATTGGCTTCACAATTTCCAACCAACGCAAATAAATAGGAATGAAATTGTTTTTATCAATCTTTAACTTACTTGATGTGGTCGCATTAGCGATGTTGTTTTTAATAAAGTGTTGTAATTCTTTCTCGTCTTTTTCATAATCATAGATAAAGGAGTACTCACTTAAGATAGCTTCAACACGTTCTTTTATGAGCAAAAATTCTTTGGTTTCGTGGTTGCTTGGGGCAACATTCCAATTAAAATCGTTCTTATAAAAAATATCTTGAATGTTGATGTACGGCACAAAAGCAATTTTTTTAAAGTCAAATGCACCTAAGAAAGCAGGAGGTAGAGTTTTATCAAAAGTGCGAGCCTTACCGATGGTAAGAACCAATTGAACAAACATAGTCGTTACATCGAAATTCCCAGTTTTCGCTTCTGCCCACAACAAGGGTTCTCTGCCGTCAAACAGTTTATTTTGTTTTGGAAAAACAGTGAAATCTATATTTCCCAAAATTTCCGTAGTATCAAATACTTTGAACCAATCTACCCCAACTTTATTCTTGAGTTCTTCTTCTCTGATGTTTTTGTATTTCATTTTTATACTTGATTTGTATTTCGAAGATCAATAAGAAGCTTTTGAAATAATACTTTTTTATGTATGCTAATTAATGCGTGCTTTTCGCGCAATGCGATATGCAAAGGCAAAAATATATGAATGTAGGAATAAATGAAGATTGTCGGTAACTATAGTAGCGATTATCCAAGCAACCAATCAATGACATTTATTTTTTGAATGCCGTTAATATTCGTTGTGTCAAAGTCCATGGTTAAGAGGTATTTCGGATAGCCATCGCGTATGTTTTGAAACGCAGCAAGCTCGCGTGCTAGCGTTTTCTCATCACTTACAGTATAGGCAACTTGATAGTACTCGTATTCATTGTTTGCTTTTTGTACAATGAAATCAATTTCCTTTTCATTGTTTTTCCCCACATATACTTTCCCACCTCTGCGCAGTAACTCAAAGTAAATGACGTTTTCTAATTTGTGTCCGAGATTTCCGTCAGCTTTATTCGTTG
>JBEIKF010000152.1:0-4970 GCA_040379905.1 Crocinitomicaceae bacterium | reverse complement strand
GACTATTTAGCCTTGATTATTGATTTTATCAACAGTTAGTTTTAGTTTAATACTTTAGGATTCGACACTTTCTCATTCAATAATGCTAAATCCAAAACTTCACTCATTTTACTAACATAATGAATTTGTAATCCTTTTAGATAGTCAACTTTAATCTCGTCTACATCTTGTTTATTTTTGAAACACATGATGATTTCTTTAATCCCTGCGCGTTTAGCAGCCAAAATTTTCTCTTTGATTCCACCAACAGGAAGCACATCTCCTCGCAGAGTAATTTCACCTGTCATCGCTAAGTTTTTCTTTACCTTTCTCTGTGTAAACAATGAAGCAAGTGAGGTTAACATTGTAATTCCTGCACTTGGTCCGTCTTTTGGTGTTGCGCCTTCAGGAACATGAACATGAACGTTATTGTTATCAAATAACTCGGAATTTAAATTCCATTGATCGCTATTTGACTTTAGAAATTCCAATGCAATTACTGCAGACTCTTTCATTACATCGCCTAAATTTCCAGTTAAAGTGAGTTTACCCTTCCCTTTTGTGATAGAGGATTCGATGAAAAGTATATCTCCGCCAACACTTGTCCATGCAAGACCGGTAACAACTCCAGCGACTTCGTTATTGTCGTATTTTGTTCTAGTTCTGCCAGCTCCTAAAAATTTAAAAATATCCTCCTCAGTTATTTTGATGTCGTATGAGTCTTCCATAGCGATTTGTCGTGCTCGATTCCGAACAATTTTCGCTGTAATCTTATCTAATCCTCTTACACCTGATTCATTTGTATATTCCTCAATAACTTTCTCCCATATTTTTTTATCGATTGAAATATCTTTTTTGGAAATTCCATGTTCGGAAATTTGTTTTGGAAGTAAATGTCTTTTTCCAATTTCAATTTTCTCCTCGAGTGTGTATCCATTGACTTCAATTATTTCCATCCGATCGCGCAATGGTCCTTGAATACTTGAAAGGCTATTTGCTGTTGCAATGAACATTACTTTGGATAAATCAAATTCAGTTTCAACATAGTTATCATAGAAAGCATTGTTTTGTTCCGGATCCAATACTTCAAGCAGGGCAGAGGAGGGGTCACCGTGATTACTTCTCCCCAATTTATCTACTTCATCTAAAACGAACACTGGATTTGAAGTTTCTGCTTTCTTGAGATTTTGCATAATTCTCCCGGGCATTGCTCCGATATACGTTTTTCGATGTCCTCTTATTTCTGCTTCGTCATGAAGTCCACCCAATGACATTCGGATATATTTTCTTCCCAAGGCTTCTGCTATCGATTTACCAAGTGAGGTTTTACCTACTCCTGGAGGACCATAAAAACACAAAATAGGTGATTTCATATTTCCTTTTATTTTCAGAACTGCCAAATATTCAAGTATACGTTCCTTAACTTTTTCCAAACCAAAATGGTCGCGATCTAAAATCTTTTCAGCTCGTTTCAAGTCCAAATTGTCTGTTGTTAATTCTCCCCAAGGTAAATCGAGAAGTAAATCGAGATAGTTAAGTTGCACCGTATATTCAGCTCCTTGCGGATTCATTCGTTGTAATTTCTCTAACTCTTTGTAGAAAAGTTTTTCAACTGTTTTGGACCATTTTTTCTTTTTGGCTCGATCTTCCATATCACGAACATCTTGAATTTGAGGATTATCTCCCAATTCATCTTGAATGGTTCGCATTTGTTGGTGAAGAAAATATTCGCGCTGTTGACGATCCAAATCTTTTTTGACTTTGTTCTGAATTTCATTGCGCATTTCAAGCATTTGAACCTCTAAAGTCAAATGTTCAAGAACCATCATAACTCGTTTCTTCATGTCCATTTCCTCCAACATTTCCTGTTTTTTGGAAACGTCAGCGTTCATATTTGAAGAAATAAAATTCACAAGAAAAGTTGGGCTATCAATATTACCAATTGCAAATTGAGCTTCAGAAGGAATGTTTGGACTATCTCGAATAATTTGAAGCGCTAAATCCTTAATTGATTTGAACATAATATCCAATTCTTTATCCGTCGCGTCGATTCGTTTTTCTTTAAAGATCCGCACTGAGGCAGTCATATATGGATCAGTTTGTAAAGGCTGAATAATTTCAAATCTTCGTTTTCCTTGAATGATAACGGTCGATGATCCATCAGGCATTTTCAATAATCGAACAATTTGTGCAACCGTTCCAATTTTATTCAAATCATCAAATTCAGGCGATTCCTCTTCTTGATTTTTTTGTGAAACGACACCGATGATTTTATTTCCTTTATTTGCCTCTTGAATTAACTTAATCGATTTATCCCGTCCAACGGTTATCGGAATAACAACTCCTGGAAATAATACGTTATTTCTCAGCGGTAAAATTGGAAGTTCTGATGGGAACTTTTGATTGTTCACATTCTCCTCTTCCTCTGCCGTTATTAATGGAATAAACTCGGCATCGCTTTCCAAACCTCCTGCGAAACCAAAAAAATCAATATCTGAAAGATTACTCATAGTTATTTTTTTAAGTCATTCTGTCAGTGTTTCTAAATAAAACGTTGATTTTTATTAGAATTCGACGAACGACATATACTGTGACAAGTGCTGTGCCAATAATCAAATTCTGAAAATTTGGCTTACCCTAATTAAGAATGAAAACTTTTAATAGTTCGATTTGTTCTTTTATTATGAAATGGATAATTATAACATTGACCTTTATTTCCACGGTTGCTTGTGCTCAAAAGTCAACCTCTGACACTCAGAAAAATAAGGAAACAGAACAATTTAATGGGAAGGCTCTGCCAAAAAATGTATGCTATGTCATTCGCGATGGTGGAACCGAAAGGCCTTTTACCGGAAAATATTGGAATCACCACGAGAAAGGAAATTATATGTGTGTGGCCTGTGGTTCAATTTTGTTTTCGAGTGAAACGAAATATGACTCTGGCTCAGGGTGGCCAAGTTTTTATGATGCAGAGGATAAAAAGAACATCAAGGAATTGGATGACTTTGAATTGGGTTATAAACGGACTGAAATTCGATGTAAGAAGTGTGATGCGCATTTGGGACATTTATTCGATGACGGGCCAAAACCAACTGGAATGCGTTACTGTGTGAATTCAGCAGCACTTGAATTTGTCAAGGAATAAGTATTTTTGCCTCAAAATTATAACATGAAAGTTGCAACATTTGGAGCTGGTTGTTTTTGGTGTGTGGAAGCATGCTTTAAAGATTTAAATGGTGTCATTGATGTCTACCCAGGTTATGCGGGTGGTCAAATTTAAAATCCAACTTATGAACAGGTTTTTTCAGGTAATACGGGACATGCGGAAGTCGCTCGGGTAGAATATGATGAAAATCTTTTGTCATATGAACAGCTGTTGGAAGTTTTTTGGTTTGTTCACGACCCGACTCAATTAAACCGACAAGGAAATGACATTGGTACGCAATACCGTTCAGTCATTTTTTATCATGACGAATCTCAGAAGTTGGATGCTGAAAAATATAAAAATAGACTAATGGAGGAAAAGGTTTGGGATAATCCGATTGTAACGGAAATTTCGCCAATTTCGAATTTTTATCGTGCAGAGGCATATCATCACAATTATTTTGAATTAAATCCGCAAAATATGTATTGTCAGGTTGTTGTTCGACCAAAGGTGGAGAAATTCAGAAAAGTATTCTCTAATAAATTGAAATAAAAAAAGCGGCCCGAAAGCCGCTTTCAATCAATAATTAGGTTCTTAAAAGTTATATTTTTTGTCTTCAATTAATTTTTGAGCGATTAATTGTCTTGCGTTTTTTGGATTGAATGCCTCGACTTTTGTAAATCGCTTTAATCCCATCAACATCATGCGTGCTTCGTCACCTTCCGCAAATGAATAAATGGCATCTTTAGCAGCTTTTTCAATTCGATCGGCTGTGTCATAAAAATAGGTTTTTGCGATGGCTATGTCAACAGCACAAGCCTCTTCACCGACTTTTTCAATTTTCTTTTGAACTCTCAGAAAAACCGATTCGGCTTGATAAATCCAAATAGCCAAATCAGCTACATTCATCAATATTTCCTGTTCTTTGGAAAGCGTTTGCATCAGTTTTTGTACGGCAGACCCTGCCACCATTAAAATACATTTTTTAAAACCTTCCAAGTAACTTTCTTCATTACCTAGTGCATTTGTTGAAGGCTCGGTCATTTCAGGAATGGACATCAGTTCACCAGCTACTTTCATAGCTGGTCCCATCAAATCTAACTCTCCTTTCATTGCTCTGCGAAGCACCATATCGACAATTAGCATGCGATTGATTTCATTGGTTCCTTCAAAAATTCGATTAATTCTTGCATCGCGATAAGCTCGTTCAACAGTAGATTCGGCTGAATACCCCATGCCACCATAAATTTGTACGGCTTCATCTACAACATAATCCAAGCATTCTGAACCCGCAACTTTCAAAATCGCACATTCAGGTGCAAATTGTTCAATTCCTTTTAAAGTTGCGGCTCCTTTATCTATTCCACTTGCAATGAATCCGGCAATAGCGTCATCAATATTTTGTCCTGCTCTGTAAGTAGCCGATTCCAGTACATAAGTTCTTATAATTTGCTCTGCTAATTTGAATCTGATGGCTCCATATTTAGAAATAATTCTTCCGAATTGCTCACGTTCATTGGCGTATTTGATGGTTTCATTAATTGCTCCTTTGGCTCCTCCCAAAACTCCTGCGCCTAATTTGATGCGGCCAATATTTAGAATATTTAGTGCGATTTTAAACCCATTTTCACGATCTGACAACATATTCTCTATTGGAACAACAACATTGTTAAAGAAGACTTGTCGCGTTGAAGAACCTTTGATTCCCATTTTTTTCACCTCGGGATTCAAAGAAATTCCTTCACTTTTCGCTTCGACTAAAAAAGCAGTTAAATTTTTGTCATCATCAATTTTAGCAAATACAGTAAACAAATCAGCGAAACCACCATTTGTAATCCACATTTTT